>CBFGZJ010000162.1:0-4605 GCA_965653215.1 uncultured Sphingomonas sp.
GCTGGGCGCCGAGGTGCGCTGGGCCTCGTGCAACATCTTCTCGACCCAGGACCATGCCGCTGCTGCGATCGCCGCGCAGGGCATTCCGGTGTTCGCCACCAAGGGCGAGACGCTGGAAGACTATTGGGACTATGTGATCCGCATTTTCGACTGGGGTCAGGACACCACCGCCAACATGATCCTCGACGACGGCGGCGATGCCACCATGTTCGCGCTGTGGGGTGCTCGGGTCGAGGCAGGAGAGGCGTTGTTCGCCCCCTCGAACGAGGAAGAGGAAATCTTCTGCGCGACCCTGAATCGCTTCCTCAAGGAGCGGCCAGGTTACCTGACCAAGACGGTGGAGGCGATCAAGGGTGTCTCGGAAGAGACCACCACCGGCGTCCACCGGCTGTACGAGCTGGCGAAGAAGGGCAAGCTTCCGTTCCCGGCGATCAACGTCAACGACAGCGTCACCAAGTCCAAGTTCGATAATCTTTACGGCTGCAAGGAGTCGCTGGTCGACGCCATCCGCCGCGCGACTGACGTGATGCTGGCGGGCAAGGTCGCCTGCGTCGCCGGCTTTGGCGATGTCGGCAAGGGCTCGGCGGCGTCGCTCCGCAACGGCGGCGCGCGCGTGCTAGTGACCGAAGTCGACCCGATCTGCGCGCTTCAGGCAGCGATGGAAGGCTATGAAGTGGTGACGATGGAAGAGGCCGCGACCCGCGCGGACATCTTCGTCACCGCGACCGGCAACATGGACGTCATCACGCTCGACCATATGCGGGCGATGAAAAATATGGCGATCGTGTGCAACATCGGTCACTTCGACAGCGAAATCCAGATCAGTGCGCTCCAAAACCTGCAGTGGACCGAGATCAAGCCGCAAGTCGACGAGGTTCAGTTCCCTGACGGCAAGAAGATCATCGTCCTGGCGAAGGGACGGCTGGTGAATCTCGGCTGCGCCACCGGCCACCCGAGCTTCGTCATGTCATCGAGCTTCACCAACCAGGTCCTTGCGCAGATCGAGCTGTGGACCGGCGCGGACAAGTACGGCAACGACGTCTATGTGCTTCCGAAGCATCTGGATGAGAAGGTCGCGGCGCTCCATCTTGAGAAGCTGGGGGTGAAGCTGACCACCCTGACCGATCGGCAGGCCGAATATATCGGCGTGGCGAAGACCGGGCCGTTCAAGCCTGAGCATTACCGCTACTGATCGACCCTTTCGCTCGTTCAACCTGCGCCCTATGACCTGACCATGGGGCGGATGAGGCTGGGGGCATGAGCGGGGTGCTTGGCGCCGAAGCACAGGCGATCCTGTTCGTCCTCGCCCTGTTCTGGATCCTGGTCGCCATCGCGGTTTCCGTGATCGCGGCGAAGCGGATCAGATCTGCCGCCGCGGCCAGCCGTGAAGCGCATACCCTTCAGGTCTTGCTGGCCTCTGGGCCCGCGCAACCCCTGCTGATCCGCCGCGGTCTGTCGATCGAGGCGGGCTCAGGGCTGCTGCGCGAGCTTGGACTGTCCCAGCCGCCGGAGGACATCGAAGCGCTTGCGGGGGATGGCAAGGGTCTCGCCAGGGAGGATCTTGAACAGCTGGCGGCCGATGTCCGCTCGGCAACCCAGACAGGTTGCGAAATCAAACGCTCGGTCCGCCTCGCCGGATCGGACCGGGTGATGGAAGTGCGGGGTGGCCCAGCGCCCCCGGCCTTGGGGTTAGGCGGCATCCTGCTGTGGTTTTCGGACGCCAGTGCTGCCGAAGGACAGAAGGCGGACCTCACCGGCCGGCTGTCTACGACTGAGCACAGGCTTGAATCGCTTGCGCAGCTAATTGAATCCGCGCCGTTCCCGATGTGGTACCGTGGTCCGGATCTGGCGCTCGCGCTGGTCAACCAGGCCTATGTCAACGCCGTCGAAGGTCGCGATTCGGCGGACGTGATCGCCCGTGGCAGCGAACTGATCGACCAGCCTGGAGACGAAGGGGCCAAGGCGTCCGCCAAGGCGGCGCTCGAAGCGGGCCAAGCGATCTCGCGTCATCGGCCCGCAACGATTGGCGGTGAACGCCGGATGCTCCGGATCGTCGACGTGCCCCTCTCCACCGGGGCGGTTGCTGGTTTTGCGATCGACATCCAGGACCTGGAGGACGCGCGCTACGAGCTGTCGCAATATATCCAGTCCCAGCGCGAATTGTCGGATCGGATGAGCGCGGGCGCGGCGGTGTTCGACGTCGATCATCACCTGAGCTTTTTCAACCAGCCATTCGCGCTGATGGCCCGGCTTGACCCGGAATGGCTGGCAGAAAAGCCGGAGTTCGACCGGCTGTTCGATCGGATGCGCGACCAGCATCGTCTGCCGGAAGTTCGGGACTTTCCGGCATGGATGACGGAGCGGCGTGGCTGGTTCACCTCGACGGAAGAGTTGATCCAGGAAGATTGGATCCTCGCCAATGGAGACCATCTGCGAGTGGTCGCGCAGCCGTTGCCGGACGGCGGGCTGCGCCTGATCATTGAGGATCGCACCGAGCAGGTCCGGCTTGCGTCCGCGCGGGACACACTGCTCCGGGTGCGGTCGGCGACGTTCGATAATCTGTTCGAAGCCGTCAGCGTGTTTGCCGCCGATGGCCGCCTGTATCTGTGGAACGAGCGTTTCTGCAGCGTGTGGGAGCTGGATGAGAACTGGCTCGCCGAGCACCCGCGGGTCGACGAGCTCGTCCCGGCGATGGCCCGACGGCTGGTCAATCCGGCGACTGCGGCGAAGGTGCGCGAGCTTGTCCGGAGCGCGACCAATGATCGGCGGCAGGGCACCGGACGCGTGTCGATGACCGATGGCCGTCACTTCGAGTTTGCCGTCGTTCCGCTGCCCGATGGCAATGCGCTGCTGACCATGGTGGATGTCACCGATTCGACCCGCATCGAAGCGGCCCTGCGCGAGCGGGCAACGGCACTCGAGGAGGCTGATCGGGTCAAGACGGACTTCGTCGCGCACATGAGCTATGAGCTGCGCACGCCGTTGACCTCGATCGGCGGGTTCGCCGAGATGCTCGAGGGGGGGTACGCTGGCGACCTCGGACCGGCGGCGAAGGACTATGTCGCCGCGATCCTGGAATCCGTCGCCCGTCTGTCGAAGATGATCGACGAAGTGCTGGACCTCACGCAGGGCGACACCAAGGGCGTGATCCTGGAGCGGGAGCGGATCGACGTTGCCGGCCTCTGTCGTGCGGTGGCGAGCTCGCTGAGCGGGCGGATCGATGACAATGGGCAGAAGCTCGAGCTGGTAATCGACCCGTCCTGTGGAACCGTGATCGGCGATGCCCGGCGGCTGCGCGACGCGATCGAGCATGTGCTGCGCAATGCTGTCGCCTACACGGAGCGCGGCGGTCTGATCGAGCTGCGTGCCACGGGGGACGAAGATTCGGCGGTCATCGCCATTCAGGACAATGGCCCTGGGATCGACCCAGCGGATCAGTCGCACGTATTCATGCGCTTCCATCGAGTAGGCGGGCAGGGGGGAAGCGATGCCGCGCTTGGCCTCGGGCTTCCGCTCACGCGCCAGTTCATCGAGGCCCATGGCGGCACGGTGGAGCTTTCATCCGTTCGCGGAAAAGGAACCACGGTCACCATGACCATTCCGAGGAAGGCGGATTGATCCTCGTCGACGAGCGGGCAACGGCACAATTTGGTGCAGCGCTCGCTCGCAGCGTGCAACGTGGAGATGTGATTGCCCTCTCGGGTGAGCTGGGGGCGGGGAAGACGAGCCTTGCGCGAGCGCTGCTGCAGTCACTGGGCCATTCCGGCGAGGTTCCCAGCCCGAGCTTCGCGATCGTGCAGCCCTATGAGGAGCTGGAGCCGCCGGTGTGGCACGTCGATCTCTATCGGATCGAGGAGGCCGACGAGATTGTCGAACTTGGCCTCGATGCCGCGGCGGATGAGGGCGTGCTGCTGATCGAGTGGCCAGAGCGGGCTGGCGAGAGCGCTTGGCCGGAGGCCTTGCGCCTGACCTTGAATGTCGAGCCGTCCGGGGCTCGGCGCTTGACAGCCAAGGTCCCCGCGGCATGGGTTGAGCGATGGCCTCCCCAATGATTCCACCGCCCACGGCTCCGGATTTCCTGGAGAAAAATGGCTGGGCTGGAGCACAGATTCTGCCGCTTGCCGGCGACGCATCCTTCCGCCGCTACTTTCGGGTGCTGGACGGTGATCGCCAGGCAGTCTTGATGGACGCGCCGCCGGAGCATGAGGATACGGCGCCGTTCATCCGGATTGCCGACCACCTCTCCGGCCATGGATTCCGCGCCCCGCGAATCATGGCTCGCGACGAAAACCACGGACTGCTGCTGCTGGAGGATTTCGGCGATCGCCGCGTCGGCCCCGTACTTGCCGAAAATAACGCCGACGCTGGTGCGCATCCATGCTGCGCCCTGTCCGGCTATCGAGCCTTACGACGAGCCGGCGCTGTTGCGCGAGGTTCGCCTGCTGACCGAATGGTATGCGCCGGCCGTTGGGCTAATGGTGGATTCCAGTGGCTTCGACGCCGCGTGGCGCGCGGTTTGGCGCGGACTGCTCGAGCGAACCGCTGCCGCGCCGGTGCTGGTGCTCCGGGACTATCACGCCGACAATCTGATGCTGCTCGACGACG
>CBFGZJ010000163.1:0-4592 GCA_965653215.1 uncultured Sphingomonas sp.
GAACATTGGCAGGAGGTCATCGACGTCAATCTCGGCGGCTGCTTCAACATGGCCCGAGCAGTGTTCGACGGCATGCAGCAACGCGGTTACGGGCGGATCGTCAACATCGGTTCCGTCAACGGCCAGGCCGGCCAATATGGTCAGGTGAACTATGCCGCGGCGAAGTCCGGCATTCACGGCTTCACCAAGGCGCTGGCTCAGGAAGGCGCCCGAAGCGGTGTGACGGTCAACGCCGTCGCTCCGGGCTACGTCGATACCGATATGGTCGCGGCGGTTCCGTCCAACGTACTCGATAAGATCATCGCCCGAATTCCGGTGGGTCGTCTGGGTCACGCTAACGAAATTGCGCGGGGCGTGGCGTTTCTCGTTGCTGAGGATGCGGGCTTCGTTACCGGATCGACGCTGTCGATCAACGGCGGCATGCACATGTACTAGCGGACGGGAGAGATTGCTCGCTTCCGACTACCATCCTCCGGTCAAGCGCTCGGTCATGATCGCGGGTCATGCGACCTCGATCAGTCTCGAGCCGATCTTCTGGCGGGCGCTCGAGGAGCAAGCGCGCGGGACCGGCATCGCGATCAGCACGCTGATCGCCAAAATCGACTCCGACCGCCTGGCCGCTGACCCGATCCCCAATCTCACATCGGCGATCCGGCAGTGGTTGCTGGTCAATGCCCGCGGGCGAGGAGCAGGCGAGCCTGGTTCGTGATATGCGCGAGCATGGCGGCGGTAACGACCGGCGCTGTGCGGGACGATTGGATGGTCTGACGAAACTGGGCAATCGGCTGGTCATGATCGGCGATCCAGCGATCAAGTTCTGAATTCAGCGTGCCCGGATCGAACCGGTCGAGAAAGTCGATGCGCACCTGCTCAAAATCGCGGGCCAGTCCGGCGGTGAGCAGCCGTTCCCATTGGTCTGCCGGCTCGAACCTCGACAGCTGCCGCTGCGCCCAGTCCAGGCCAAGCGCTTCCCCGAGACGGGTGTAGGCACGGGTCAGTTCCGGAGCGCTCGAATTGGTGCGGGAGGCAAGAGCGGCGAGACCGAAAACCCCGTCAAGCTCGTAAAGCCGCACAAGCGCATTCACCAGGTCTTCGCTCGCTCCAAGCGCGGTGAAGCGCTCGCGGCGAGAGTCTGCTTCTTCACGCACTTCGGTGCGGATGAGCTGTCCCGCCATCGCGGAGATGGCGTCGAGGCCAGGCTCAAACATGCTGCACAGCTGACCGATTGACATGGTCGACCCTGCCGACGCGGCGAGAATGTCGGAAATATGTCCCCGGACACTGAGGGCTGCAGCATCGAACAGCTCGATCCGCGCGTCCTCGGACATCGCGGCTTCGTCGATCGCGGTCCAGATTGCCGGTAAATCCAGTAATTGCTCCGCGACGAGAAAAGCTGTCACGACGCGCGGCAGGGAACAGGCTTCCTCCTCGGTCAATTCGAACGCAATGCTCGGGCCGAGCCGATTGACCAGGCGATTGGCGACGGTCGTGGCGAGGATTTGCCGGCGCAGCCGATGACTCCGGATCGCGTCGGCATGCGACTGCTGCATCTGTGATGGGAAGGCTGCAAGCAGCTCGCGGTCCAGTATCCGTTCCTCATCGAGTTGCAGCTGCTCCGCCGCGTCTTGCAGGGCGAGCTTCGACAAGGACAGCATCACGGCAATTTCCGGACGAGTGAGCCCGCGATTTTCAGGACCGCGGCGAAGCAGATCGCGGCTGGAATCCATTCCTTCCACTCGCCGGTCGAGCCGTCCGGCGACCTCCAGCAGTTCCAGTGTGCGGACATGGTTCGGAAGCGCGCGGCCACCGCCTCGCTCCGCAATCGAGATCGCAAGCGCTTGTAGCCGATTGTCCTCAAGCACGAGTTCGGCGACCTCGTCGGTCATCGCAGCGAGCAGCGCGTTGCGATCGTCAAGCCCGAGCCGTTCCTCGCTCATTTCGCGGTTCAGCGCGATCTTGATGTTGACCTCCTTGTCGGAGCAATCGACCCCCGCCGAATTGTCGATGAAATCCGTGTTGATGCGCCCGCCGCGGCTAGCGAACTCGATCCGCGCTGCCTGCGTGACTGCGAGGTTCGCGCCTTCCCCAATCACCCTAACGCGAAGCTCGGCGGCATCGACCCGGAGACTGTCGTTCATCGGATCGCCGACGGAGCTGTTTACCTGGCTGCTCCCCTTCACGAAGGTGCCAATTCCGCCGAACCAAAGCAGATCAACCGAACTCTTGAGGATCATGCGCACCAGCGAGCCGGGGTCGAGCTGGTCTTCCACGATCCCGAGCAGGGCACGCACTTCTCCCGAGAGCGGAATCGACTTCTCGCTGCGCGGGAAAATTCCACCTCCCGCGGACAGCTTGGCTTGGTCATAATCAGCCCAGCTCGACCGTGGCAGTTCGAACAGCCGCTTGCGTTCTGCAAAGCTGAGTTCGGGTTCAGGATCGGGATCGAGAAAAATATGTCGATGGTCGAATGCGGCCACCAGCTTAATGGCTTTCGATCGCAACATGCCGTTACCGAACACATCGCCTGACATGTCGCCGCACCCGGCGACGGTGATCGGCTGCGATTGGACGTCGATGCCCATTTCGTTGAAGTGACGTTGAACGGAGATCCACGCGCCGCGGGCAGTAATGCCCATGGCCTTGTGGTCATATCCATTGGAGCCGCCGCTCGCGAACGCGTCGCCGAGCCAGAAATAGTTGGTCGTCGCGATCCCGTTGGCGAGGTCGGAAAAGCTCGCGGTGCCCTTATCCGCCGCGACAACCAGATAAGGATCGTCCTGATCGTGGATCACTATCCCTGGCGGATGCTCCACCTGATCCCCGACGATATTGTCGGTCACCGACAGCAGCGAACGGATGAACACCGCATAGCTCCCGGTGCCTTCGGCCAGCCACGCCTCGCGGTTCGATGAAGAGGGTAGTTGCTTGGGATAAAATCCGCCCTTGGCTCCGGTCGGAACGATCACCGCATTCTTGACCAGTTGCGCCTTCATCAGGCCGAGGATTTCCGTACGGAAATCGTCGCGCCGGTCAGACCAGCGAATGCCGCCCCGAGCGATGGGACCGCCGCGGAGATGGATGCCCTCCACTCGTGGGCTGTAGACCCAGATCTCACGCCACGGGATCGGGCGTGGCAGGCCGGGGATGAGCGAGCTGTCGATCTTGAAAGCGTGCGCTTCACGACCATCCGGTGCGAAGGCGTTGGTGCGCAGCGTTGCGTCGACGACGGCCCGCAACAAGCGAAGGATGCGGTCGTCATCGATCCCGGTCACGTGAGTCAGTGCTTCGTCGAAACGCTGACGGCACTCCGCGATCCGGTTCGGGCGATCGCTGATGTCGGGCTGGTGAGCCGCCGTGAAATGATCGATCAGGGCGCTGGTCGCAGCCGGAGCCTTGCGGAGCGCCTCGACAAAGGTCGACATGCCGTAGGCGACCCCGGTCTGGCGAAGATAGCGGAACCAGGCGCGCAGCCACACGACTGGGCGGGGCTCAAGACCCGCAAAGAGGATCAGCTGGTTGAACGGGTCGTTCTCGCTACTTCCGTCAGCCACTGACAAGAGCGCGCGTTCGATCTCGCGGTCGCGCTCCAGGACGGCGGTCAGATCGACCGCGGCAAGCTCGATCAGGAATTCATGGATGCTAACCTGGTCGGGCGAGACGAGCCGCGTAGATATCTCCTCGATCACTCGAAACCCGAAGTTCTCCAATGCAGGCACCGCTTCCGACAAGGAAATCTGCGGCCCACGGCGATAAAACTTCAGGCGGAGCCTGCCGGGGCCGTCTTCCTCACGGCGAACGAGCCGCACATCACGCCGGCGCTCTCCCTCAAGCCGGGCAAGACGAACGATATCGGCCGCCGCCTCGCTCGCTGGGGTGCGGCTGCGATAGTCTTCCGGGAATGACGGCAGAGTGGACAGCGCAAGCCGGGTTGCGCGGCCCACCCCGACGAGCCGACCGAGCTGTTCCTCGACCGCCGGCGACCAGCCGCCGACCAGCTGGCGGAGCTCAGCTTCAAGCTTGGCGGGATCTGGAAGCACAGTGTTGGAGCTGATCGGCTGGGTGAAGCGGAAGAAGCCGAGATCCAAATCCCCTGTCTCTCCCGACCAGCTGGTGACCGGCGCCCCGACCTCCCGCTCGAGTAGCGCCTGGACTGTTTTCCGGCGGGCGGTCGACACGGCTTCGCTTGGGATCCACACCAGTGCGAACAGGTTGCGGCGCATCGATCCAGGCAACAGGATCAGCCGCGGTTGCGGGCGATCGGCCAGCGACATTGCGGTCAGCGCCGCGAGCTTGATGTCGGCTCTGCCAATTGACAGCAGCAGGTCGTGCGGAAGGATCGACAGCGCATGATTCAGCGCCTTGGCCGCATGGCTGGAGGGCGCGAAGCCGAGCTCCCTGTGGAACTCTTCGAGGCATTGCCTCAGGATGGGCACGTCCTCCGGGAGTGCACGCAGGGCTGCGCTGGTCCACAGGCCCACATAGAGCGAAATCCGGTCGTCGGTACGGCGGACCCGGATGACATCGAGCGGAGCCCGGCGGTGCACTGTCGACAGGCGATGAGCCTTCAGCAGCAGCAGCAGCCGCGGATCGCT
>CBFGZJ010000164.1:0-4578 GCA_965653215.1 uncultured Sphingomonas sp.
GTCCGAGTCACTGTCGTTTTTGTCCTTCAGCATCACATATTCGAACGTGATCCGCCGGGCGTTGTTGGCTCCTGGATAGTCAGCGCAGGCCTGCAGCAGCTGGTCGATGCCGTATTTGCGGTTGAGCGGCACGATCTCGTCGCGGATGTCCTTTGTCACGGCGTGCAGCGAGACCGCGAGATTGACTCCGATCTCGTCGCCGCAACGCTCCATCATCGGCACGACACCGCTGGTCGACAGGGTGATCCGCCGCTTCGACAGGCCCAAGCCGTCGCCATCCATCACGATTTTCAGCGCGTCACGCACATTGTCGAAATTGTACAGCGGCTCACCCATGCCCATCATGACGATGTTGGTCAGCATTCGTCCTTCGGGCTGCGACGGCCATTCGCCTAGGGAGTCGCGCGCCAGCATGACCTGGCCGACGATCTCATGCGGTTCGAGATTGCGAACCAGCTGCATCGTGCCGGTATGGCAGAAACGGCAATTGAGGGTGCAGCCGACCTGACTAGACACGCACAGCGTGCCGCGATCAGCATCAGGGATGAACACCATCTCGAACTCATGACCGTCGTGCGTCTTCAACAGCCATTTGCGGGTGCCATCGGTCGACACCTGAGCCTCGGCCACCTCCGGCCGGGAGATGGCGAAGTGCTCCGCCAGCCACGGCTGCTGCGCCTTGGCAATGTCGGTCATCGCCGCGAACTCGGTCACGCCGCGATTGTAGATCCAGTGCCAGATTTGCTTGGCGCGAAGCTTCGCCTGACGCGGCTCAAGCCCCGCCTGCTCCAGCTCGGCCTGGATGGCGGTGCGGGGTAGGCCGACGAGCTCGACACGGCCATCCGCTCGCGCTGCGGCATTGCGCGGCACGGGGACGGCGTCGGCCGGTCCGGGGATCGGCATCAGGGCAGTATCGGCGCTCATGGATTGGCGGCCATGTAATGCGAAACGAAGGAAATTTCTAGCGCAAGGAGCATTCGGCCGCGGCGGCATCGATCGCGGTCGGGGCGCCAGCAAGCAGGTAGCGGTCGGTGAAGCGGCGCCCCGCAAGGTCGCGCGCCGAGACTCGCATCGCGGTGGCGGAGCGCATCGCCGCAATGATCGCCCTCTCCTGGAGAGGGCCGCTACTCCACGCCAGGCTTTCACGGGCGAAAAGCTGGAAGGACTGTGCGCCCACGGTCAGAATGATGCTTGAGCCGGGCCGCGTTCGACGGCGAAGCTGCAAGGCGATTTCCCCGCGCTTGGTTCCGGAGCGGTCGAACCGGACCGTAAAGTACGGCTGGAGCTTGCCCTTCGGGGCGCGCAGCTCAGGACGGGCGACCGCGTGACAGCCTCCGGCTCGACCCTGCGTGAATGCGGCCCAATGACCCTTGACCAGGACCAGTCGATCAGCCGCCTCCGCGGGGCCGGCACAAGCCAGCAGGAGAGCGGCGGCGACGGTGGATCGCATCTCAGCCGCGCTGGATTAGAACCATGCCGATGGCGCCGATCGCAATCGCGAGGCCATAGGGAATCCCACCCTTCGGCCGGAGCACGGCAACCTTCTCACGAATCGCTTGCGGCCAGCCGATCAAGCGCAGCAGGACGATCAGGATGGTCACCAGGCCGCCGGCAAGAAGCACCATCAGCAGCATCCGCCATGATGCATCGAGATTGAACCACATGCCGGTCGCGGAGATCAGCTTGATATCGCCGCCGCCAAACATGCCCGCGGAAAACAAAAGGGTGCCGACCGCCAGCAGCGCGGCGAACACGACCAGATTTTGCCAGAGCGCGAGAGTAGGTCCCACCACTGCCGCGGCAACGATTGCGCTGATCAAGATCGCCGCCGTGAGGAGATTGGAGATGCGAAGCTGAATACAATCCTGCACCGCGGCGAGCACAAGCAGCGCGATCAGCACCAGCGCCAGCCATTGCGGCGCATCCTTCGCAAGTTCCATAGAGCCCCCCAAGGCGGATCCTGCTGAGGGAATCGCGCGTCAGCGGGTTCTCGTCAAGCGAAGTGGGCGGTCACTCGCCCGGCAGCGTCAGCACTTCCAGAAGGTGTCCGTCGGCATCCTTGAAGTAGACGCCTCGGCTGCCGTCCCGATCGTAGGTTTCGCCCGGCCGCGTCAGGCCGGGATCGGCCCAATATTCACCGCTATCGCGAACCCTCCCAAAGATCGGGTCGAACTCTTCCACACCTACGGCGAAGGCGTAATGCTGGCGGGCGATCGGCGGCGAGCTGCTGTTGAAGTCGAGTGTCACTCCATTCGCCAGTTCGACCGCCATGAACCGCCCGGCCAGTTTAGGCGGAGGAAGTCCGAGGATTCGCGCAAGAAAAGCTGCGGAAGTCTCGGCATCGCGAACATTGACGATCGTATGGTTGAGAGAAGCTGGCATTCAGCGGCGTCTCAAGCTTCCGCCGCCAAAGCAGGCTCGCACTCTGCCCATTTTTCCCGCCGCTCCAACTCCGCTTCGCTCGGTGGCCTGGTGGCAAAAGTCCCCGTCGGCACCTCGCCGGCAGGCTCGTAGGTGGCGAACAAAACCCCCTTCGATGAAAGAAAATGGTCGACCAGCTTCAACGCCCCGGGGTCTTCCGAGCCGTCAAAAATACGCTTGCCGTGGCCGAGGAGCAGCGGAAAGGTCATCACGGTCAATCGATCAATTAGACCAGCGCGCAGGAGAGGAGCGTAGATCGTGCTGCTGCCCTGGATCAGCAGGTCACGACCCTCCTCGCCCTTGAGCTCGGCGACTGCCTTGGCGGTTTCCCCGGAAAGGCTGTGACTATTCTCCCAAGTGAGCGGTTCCTCCACATGAGTCAGCACATATTTGTTGATGCGCTGGAACGTCGCCCCGATCGGATCATCCTGATTATAAGGCCAAAAAGCAGCGAAGATGTCGTACGTGCGCTTGCCCAGGAGCAGGTCAAAATCCGCACTAAGCAACTTGCCCATCGGCTCTTCTAAGCTCTCGTCCCAGAAGGGCTGTGTCCAGCCGCCAAAGCGGAACCCGCCGGTAGGATCCTCTTCCGGCCCGCCAGGCGCCTGGATGACGCCATCGAGCGATTGGAAGAAGGCGCCCGTCAGCCTACGCATCCACGCTCTCCTCTTTAGCTGCCGCCTCGATCGCAGCGATGTCGATCTTGCGCATCGTCAACATCGCCTCCATCGCCCGCTTCGCCTTGGCGCGGTCAGGATCGGCCATGAGCTCGAGCAGCCGGCGCGGCGTGATTTGCCAGGAGAATCCCCACTTGTCCTTGCACCATCCGCAGGCGCTCTCTTGACCGCCATTGGTGGTGATAGCGTTCCAGTAGCGGTTCGTTTCGTCCTGGTCCTCGGTCACGACCATGAAGCTGACGGCTTCATTAGCCTTGAATTCCGGTCCTCCATTAAGCCCGACAAAAGGCTGCCCAAGGACGGTGAATTCAACCGTCAGCTCCTTTCCGGCATGGCCGCCGGGATAGTCCGCGGCAGCCGCATTGGCGGACCCGACCTGACTGTCGGGAAACACGGATGCATAGAACTCGGCTGCCTTTCGCGCCTCTCCGTGGTCGAACCACATACAGTTGACGAGCTTGTCGCTGCTCATTGCTAGTCCTCCTTACCTGCCGACGACCGCGAACTCGGCTCCTTGCGGATCGGAGCCGATGATGATGCGCTGCCCGCCGGGAATCTCTTGCGGCCCGTGAAGGACCTTGCCGCCGTTCGCCCTGGTCGAATCGGCTGCATCGGAAGCATCGGGCACATTGAAATAGTAGCGCCACCGGGACGGCTGGCCCGGCGCGGCCTTCATCACCGCTCCGATTGTCGAGCCCCCATGAGTGATGAACTGATAGTCGCCCATCTCCCCCATCGGCATCGAGTCCCCCTTCAGCCACCCGAATCGCGCCGTGTAGAAATGGAACGCCGCGTCCGGGTCGGAAGTCGCCAGCTCATTCCACGAGCAATGGCCCTGCTGCTCGGGTGAGAACGACGTACTTGTTTCGTCAGGCTCTCCGCGCATCACATAAAATGGCGCGCCCTGCGGATCGGCAACCATCGCGATCCGTCCGACCTGAGGGATGTTGGTGGCCGGCATCAGGACACGGCCGCCGCCATGCTCGATCGAAGTCACGGCATCATCGACATCGTTGACGCCGACATAACCAAGCCACACCGGCCGGGCACCGCCCGCGATCATCTGTTCGGTGAGTGCCAGCAGCCCGCCGACAAACTGATCGCCAGCCTTCAAGTGCCAATAGCCGCTCTCGCCGCGCTCAACCGTCCAACCCACGACTTTGGAATAGAAGTCCGCCGATGCCTCGGGATCGGCAGTCATCAGCTCGTACCAGATGTAATCGCCGTGGCGATTGCGAGTCACAGCAACTCACCGTTGGTGTCGACGAGAGGCGCGAACCCGCCATAGATCATGCGTTTCGCATCGAACGGGGCACCCTCAGGCGGAGGCGCCATGCGGTCGTCCTTCGGCATCTGCTCCTCTGCGGCCCGGTAGGTCGCCGCATCGGGCCACTCGATCCAGGAAAAGACGATGCTCTCTCCCTGTTCGGCGTTCACCGCGCGGCGAAAGTCGGTCACCTTGCCATCGGGAACCTTGTCT
>CBFGZJ010000165.1:0-4573 GCA_965653215.1 uncultured Sphingomonas sp.
CCCGGTCTCATCGATCATCCGGTAAGTTCCAGCCATGCTTCCGGTCGCGGTTCCCAGCGGGCACCCTGAAACATAATCAAAGCTTCCGCGCGACGGGATGCTGGGGGTCTGGCCGACCACCCCTTCCCCATGAACGTCGTGCACAGCCCCTCTGCCGTCGGTGATGTGCCACTGCCGGGTCAGAAGTTGGACTGCCGTTTCGCTCCCGTTCTCAATGCGGATATGATAGCTCCAGAACCAGCGGCTCGCGCGCGGATCAGACTGCTCGGCGAGAAAGCTCACTGCCACCCTGACAGTGATCCCCCGGGTGGTGGCCACGTAGGGAAACAGTTTCGCGATTGCATTTGAGGCATTTTTCCGAGCCATTGCCGAACGCTAGGACAGACTCCGTTCACGCACAATCAGCGGTCCAGTGGCTTGCCGCACGCCGCAGCCGCTCGGTGAGCCGCTGACGAGCCTCCAGAACTCTTGCTCCACGATCGGACATGACGTCCCGGATCAGGAAATGGCCAGTCAGATCAAGCCCGGCGACCACGTCGGGTAAGCTCGCCTGAGCGCCGCTAGTCAGGAACTCGGGCAGCGCAAGCAATCGGCCGCTGTAGGGCTCGGCCGCGCCTGCACTGACCGCGCGGCCGCTCATGGGACTGACCGCGACGAGCTCCCTCGGGTCGCCGGTGACTGCACATCGATCAAGATCGAGCCCAAACCCCATCTCCGCCAGAAGCAGCAGCTCGAACCGCACCAGCCCCGCTCCCCACCCGCTCGCGGAGGGCGCGGCTTCGATGGCATCCAGCAAACCAGACAGGCCCGCGTAGAGCGCCGGGTAAGGCTGCTCCTCCGGCAACACAGTGGCCACCAGCGCGCACGCCCATTCCATCGCGGAAGCAGCCAGCGGTTCGGAGAGGAGGATCGCGCGACTTTGCGTCAGTTCAATGGTAGCATGCGAAAGCTGTGTGTCCGATCGCCGGCTGATTTCCGCGCGGACCAGGTTGCCGGGGATCAGAACCGGACGCATCCGCCGCCCCCGCGCACCGCGGACATAGACCGGCTGCAGCCCATGTTGAGGCGTCAGCACCCGCACCACTCCCCCATGCTCGCCATGAGGCAGAAGTGCGCAGATGATCGCCGCGGTCTCTAGATGCATTCGCTAGCGACCGCCGGGATGAAAGAAATCGTACAGGTGCCTAGCCGTCGCCTTGCTGATCCCCGGGGCCCGTTCGAGGTCTTCCAGAGCCGCGCCCTTAACCGCCCGCGCCGTCCCGAAGTGCATCAGCAGGGCGCGCTTTCGGCTCGGGCCGATCCCGGGCACCTCGTCCAGACTGGACGTGGTTAGGCTCTTCGCTCGCTTCTGACGATGCGTGCCGATAGCAAAGCGATGCGCCTCATCGCGCAACCTCTGCAGATAAAAAAGTAGCGCCGAGTTGGGCGCCAGGCTGATCTCCCGTCCGCCGGGCAGATGAAACATTTCGCGGCCAGCGTTCCGGTCAGGGCCCTTGGACACCCCGACCACGGGGATGTCATGGACGCCCTGATTCTCCATGATCTCGCACACGGCCGACAATTGCCCCTTGCCGCCATCGATCAGCAACAGGTCGGGCCATTCGCCGCTTGAGCGATCCGGATCCTCTTTCTCCAACCGCCCGAACCGGCGTTCGAGTACCTCGCGCATCATCGCGAAATCGTCGCCGGGAGCCGTTTCGGGCCGCTTGATGTTGAACTTGCGATACTGGTTCTTCCGAAATCCTTCAGGCCCCGCCACGACCATCGCGCCCGTCGCGTTGGTTCCCATGATGTGGCTGTTGTCGTAAACCTCGATGCGCTTGGGCGGCTCGGCCAACTCAAAGGTATCGGCCAGATCGCGCAGCAGCTTCCCCTGGGTGGTTGTCTCGGCCATCCGGCGTTCAAGCGCTTCTTCGGCATTGCGCCGTGCCTGCTCGACCAGCCGGCGCCGATCGCCGCGTTGCGGCCGTTCGATCGACACCTTGCGGCCCACCCGCTCGCACATGGCTTCCTCGAGCAGCTCGGATTCCGGCAGATCACGGTCGATCAGAATCCGCCTCGGGGGCGGCATGTCGTCGTAGAACTGGATCAGCAGGCTGGAGAGTATCTCTTCTTCCGGCACGTCCACCGTGTGCGCCGGGAAGAAGGCCCGGTGCCCCCAATTCTGCCCGCCACGGATGTAGAAGCCCTGGATGCAGACCGCGCCGCCATGACTTGCCAGCGCGTAGACGTCCGCGTCGCCGAGACCATCCGCATGAACCGTCTGGCTACCCTGAATGTAGGTCAGCGCGCGCAGCCGATCGCGATAGACGGCCGCCAGCTCATAATCCTGCGCCTCGGCAGCCTCGGCCATGGCCTTGCCAAGCCGCGTCTGAACGCCGGTGGACTTGCCGGCGAGGAAGGCCTTCGCATCGGCCACCAGCCCGGCATAGTCCTCCTGGCTGATGCGTTTGACGCACGGAGCAGAGCAGCGGCGGATCTGGTAGAGCAGGCACGGCCTCGACCTATTGGCAAAAAAGCTGTCGGAACAGCTTCTTAGAAGAAACAGCTTCTGCAGGGCGTTAAGCGTTCGAGTCACCGATCCGGCACTCGCGAACGGGCCGAAGTAGCTGCCCTTGATCCGACGAGCACCGCGGTGCTTCTGGACTCGCGGAAACGCATGATCCTCCCGCAGCAGGATAAACGGGAAGCTTTTGTCGTCGCGCAGCAGCACATTGTAGGGTGGCCGGAACCGCTTGATCAGTTGCGCCTCAAGCAGCAGCGCTTCGGCTTCCGTGCGCGTCGTTACGATGGTCATTGAGCGGGTCTGCGCGACCATGCGCTGCAAGCGCTTCGGCAGTCTGGTGCCCTGCGTGTAGCTGTTCACGCGGCTCTTGAGGGCGCGGGCCTTGCCGACGTACAGAACTTCGCCACGGGAATCCTGCATTCGGTAAACCCCCGGGCGAGCCGGCAACGTCCTGTGAACATTGCGGATTGCCGCGACTCCGGCTTCCAAATCGGGATTATCCGCACCGCGAACCGTATAGGTGGCGCTTTCCTCGTGGAAGCGCTCCTGCGCTCGCGGATGGTCGGGACGATCGGCCTTGGTCACCAGGATGATTTAGGGCCAACCTTCCGTCATTGCGAGAAGCCGCTGATTAAGCCGCCACCCGCGCCTGCTCGTCCGAGCCGAACATCCATTCGACGGCCGCCCGGGCATGGATCCCTGTCGTGTCGTAGACCGGAAGCACATTGGCGCGAGCATCGACCGCCAGCACCAACTCCGTACAGCCGAGCACCACCGCCTGCACCTTTTGCTTCTGCAGCTCGGTGATCAGCGTCTTGAGCTTGCGTTGGCTATCGCGCACGACCCGGCCGCCAGCGAGCTCTTCATAAATGATCCGGTCGACCTCAGTGCGCCAATCGGCATTGAGTTCCTGGATGATGATTCCGTGGTCCTCGTAAGGGCCGCGCGCCCATGCTTCGGTCATGGTGAAGCGCGTCCCGAGCAGCGCGATGCGGGTTTTGCCGTCTGCCTTGATCCGGTTGGCCGTGACCTCGCGGATGTCGATCAGGGGAAGATTTGACGCCTGCTTCGCGGCTTCGGCATTCTTGTGCATGGTGTTGGATGCGAGCAGCAGTCCCTCGGCACCCGCACCTGCCAGGCGCTCAGCCGCACCCGCGATCACCCGGTCAGCGCCATCCCAATCCTCTGCCCGGTGAAAGACGGCATAGTCCGCTTCGAAATCCAGGCTCTCGATCAGCAGCCGCGCGCTATGCAGTGCGCCGAGTCGCTGGGCCACAGCCCGGTTGATTTGTTCATAATACATCGCGGTGGACGACCAACTCGCCCCACCGATGATCCCGAGTTTGCGCATTCAACCCCACTCCCCGCACCGGCCCCCGACCGGGGGCACCGGCTGGGGGCTTGAACCCAGACGCAATGTTCGTGAACTCTCCCGGCAGGCGGACCTAGCCGAGGTGTTTCACGATCTCCTCGACCATTTTCTTGGCGTCGGCCAGGAGCATCATCGTGTTGTCGCGATAGAATACCTCATTATCGACGCCAGCGTAACCCGCTCCGCCCATTGATCTTTTCACGAACAGCACAGTGCGGGCCTTTTCAACGTCGAGCACCGGCATGCCGTAGATCGGCGAAGTCTTGTCGGTCTTCGCCGCCGGATTGGTGACGTCATTGGCGCCAATCACGAACGCGACGTCGGTCTGCGCGAACTCACTGTTGATGTCCTCGAGCTCGAACACCTCGTCATAACGCACGCTGGCCTCGGCCAGCAGCACGTTCATATGCCTCGTCATGCGTCCAGCGACCGGGTGGATGGCGTACTTGACCTTGACCCCGGCGTCCTTGAGCTGATCCGACATCTCGCGCAGCGCATGCTGAGCCTGGGCCACCGCCATGCCGTAGCCGGGAACGATGATCACCTGCTCGGCCTGCTGCATCAGGAACGCCGCATCTTCGGCCGAACCGCGCTTGTACGGGCGGTCGATCGCCGCTGTGCCCGCACCGCCGCTGGCAACCGCGCCAAAGCCGCCGGCAATCACCGAGATGAAGCTGCGGTTCATCGCCCGGCAC
>CBFGZJ010000166.1:0-4553 GCA_965653215.1 uncultured Sphingomonas sp.
CCGGTGGCGAGCTCGTGCGCCGAAGCGAGGTCGTCCTTCGCGCTCACCGGCGAGAACGCGGCCGCCGTGGCGAAGGCGATCGCCGGCAACCAACTGATCAAGTGCAGCTGGTACGGATCGGATCCCTATTGGGGGCGCATCCTCGGCGCCGCCGGATCAAGTGGAGCCGAGTTCGACAGCACGCGTGCCAGTGTCTCTTACGGCGGAATCCTCGTCGCTGAAGGCGGCATTGAGATCGCCCACGATCAAGCGGCCCTCAAGGCGCACATGAGCCAGCCGGAAATCGTCATCACCGTCGATCTTGGGCTCGGCAACGGCACTGGCCGTGCGGTCGGGGTCGACCTCGGCCCTGGCTACATCAAGGAAAATATCCAGACGTCATGACTGCACCCAACGAAACGGCCGCCTTGCTGATTCAGGCCCTTCCCTACATCCGCCGGTTCGCCGGCAAGACCCTGGTCGTCAAGGTCGGCGGATCGCCGATGACCGACCCCGAGCGCGCCCGAAGCCTGGCCAAGGATATCCTGCTGCTGCACAGCGTCGGCATCCGCTCCGTCCTGGTGCACGGCGGCGGCCCGCAAATCGACGCGCAGATGAAGGCGGTCGGCAAGGCTCCGGAGTTCCGCAACGGCCTGCGAGTGACCGACTCCGAGACGCTGGACATCGTGCGCATGGTCCTGGTCGGCAAGATCAACCGGGAACTGGTCAGCGCGGTCAACGCGATCGAGCCGGTCGCGGTCGGGGTCGCTGGGGAGGATGCGCACCTGCTGTCGGCTGAGCCGGTCGATCCGGAGCTTGGTTTCGTTGGTCGCGTCGTGGAAGTGCGGGCGACGCTGCTTCACGCTCTGTTGGATGACGGTTTGATCCCAATCGTCTCGACGGTTGGCGCGAACCGCGACGGCCAGCCGTTCAACATCAATGCCGACGATGTGGCGAAGTCGCTCGCGGTAGCGCTGCAGGCCGAAAAGCTCATCTATCTCACCGGCGCTCCAGGGCTGCTGGAGGATCCCAACAACCCCGCAAGTCTGATCCACCGACTCTCCACGCGTGAAGTGCGCGAGCGGATCGCGCATGAGTCGGTGACCGGAGGAATGATCCCCAAGCTGACCGCCTGCGCCGAGGCAGTCGAAGGCGGCGTCGGCAGCGCGCACATCCTCGACGGGCGCGCCGACCATGATCTGCTGGTGGAGCTGTTTACCGACAGCGGGATCGGGACGATGGTCACCAACGGAGCGCAATGAGCGGCTTGAAGCAGCGACGCCAGCGGATGATCGCCGACTGGCTTCGCGACGGGCCGCTCGTCAGTCAGGAAGAAATTGTCAGCCGGCTGGCGAGTGCGGGCTTCGAAGCCACTCAGGCGACCGTCTCACGCGACCTCGATGAGCTCGGCGCCGTCAAATCACGCCACGGCGGTTACGCACTGCCAGAGCGGCCCGAGGGCGACCGCGCGGCTCAGCGGCTGGCCCGCGCGTTGGCCGAATGGTCTCTGTCGATCGAGACCGCCGGCAACCTCCTGGTCATCCGGACTCATCCGGGGTCGGCAAATTTGGTCGCAAGCGCGCTCGACGCTGCGCAAGTTGAGGGGATTGCCGGTACCATCGCCGGCGACGACACGATCTTTGCGGCCGTTGCCGATGGATGGCTGACCGATCGCGTCGCAGGGCAATTACGGCAATTCAGAACCGGAGGTTGAGGCTGTGCGTTATGAAGGAATGACCCGGCTCACATTTTTGATCATGACTGCGATGGGCGTGGCGGCCTGTCGGCAGGAGGCCGAACAACCGCCGCCGCCGAAGCCAAAGATTCAGGTCCAGGGCGAGGGTCAGAAGCAAATGCACCGCTTCAACGACCTCAACCGCGCGATCGCGCTCAAGCGCGCCATCTCTGCTTCCGGCCAACGCTGCCGCCGAATCACCGAATCCGGCTACGTCGCCGAATATGGCAATTTGTCGATGTTGATGGCGCGCTGCGAGGACGGCCGCGACTGGTCGATCTTCATCTCACCCGACGATTCGGCGCAGGTTCGGCCCTGTGCGGATCATGCGCAGCTCAAGCTTCCGGAGTGCAAGCTGGCCAAGCGGCCGGCCGCCTGATCAATCGCAGCTGCGGGTTTCCTTATACTCGCCAGCCGGGCTGCGTTCCTTGACCGTGGTGCAAGTGCCCTGCTTGGTGACTTCGCGCCAGCTTCCATCGGCGTTGCTCTGGCGGTCGGCCTTGGGCACACGTTTGCCGTCCCGGATTTCCCAATTCCAGGATTTGGGAGTGGACTGGCTGGCGCTGGCCTGGGTCGGATCGGGTGCCGCGCGAGCGGCACTGCTCCAGCCGACCGCCAGGACAGCGACGCCAAGCACGGCAAGAGCCGCCAGCGAAGACATTCGGATCGAAGGTGTCATCATGGCCGCGCTTATAGCAGAAACGCGCTTAACCCGCGATGAAATCAGGCTTAGCCTTGGCGCGCCTTGAAGCGGCGGTTCGTCTTGTTGATGACATAGGTCCGGCCGCGACGGCGAATCACCCGGCAGTCGCGGTGACGCGACTTCAGCGACTTCAAGGAATTACGAATTTTCATGGCCGGGACGCCGTCCTGTCGTGTTCAAGTTATCGATGGAAGTTGGGCGCGCTCCTATGGGGAGGAGCGGGCGAAGTCAACCTTGGGTTCGGCGCGCGGCTGGCCCGGAGCGAAGAGGTCACCGAAATAGTTGCCGCGATACCAGCGCGGCCGCTGCGGATTGTTGGCGAGTGCAGCGCCGATCCGGTAGTTCAGTTGGGCATAGCGCGCGGCTGCCGCCCAGTTGATAGGCTGCGACAGATCGTCTTTCGGGGTGTGGTAGATGCTGGCAAAGAAATGGTCCCAAGCGGCCTTCCCGCCATTCCCATAGCCGGTGAACAGGAGGATCGCTGGGATGCCGCGCACGACGAAACGGTAGTGATCGGACCGAACGAAGATCGATTGCTGGGGCATCGGATCAGGGCTGACCGTCATGCCGAGGGCGCGTCCGGCAGCGGCGACCGTCTGCGCCACGGTCGAGTGGTCGGCCCCGAATGCGATCACATCGTTGAAGTCATACAGCGGAACCGGCATGTCCAGGTCCACGGCGGCGACGATCTGCCCGATCGGGACAGTCGGGTGGGCGGCGAAATAGTCGGCGCCAAGCAGCCCCTTCTCCTCACCCGTATTGGCGATGAACAGGATCGACCGGCGCGGCTTCTTGGCCGACGCAACGAATTCCCGCGCGGCTTCGAGCATCGTTGCGACGCCCGCCGCATTGTCGAGCGCGCCATTATAGATTGCGTCTTCGCCCGGCTTGGCGTCACGCTTCACGCCAAGGTGATCGAGATGCCCCATCAGCACGACATATTCGTCCCGCAGCCTGGGGTCTGATCCGGGCAGGAGGCCCAGCACCGCGGGACTGGTGAATTGTTGCCAGCGGCTCTCCGCCTTGATCGCCAGCCGTGCGGGCAAATCGAACGACGCCGGTTGCCCGGCCCCGGTCGCCTGTCTGCGAACCGCGTCCAGCGACAATCGCGCCCCGGCAAACAGGCGCTGGGCGGTTTCTTCGGAAACGGACAAACGAACCCGTAACAGTGGCGAGGCACTTCCGGCCCTGCCCTTCGCGTCCACCCAATCGACTACCGGCGTGCTGACGGCAGAGGTCAAAGCCTGCGGGTTGTCACGGGCTGATCGGCTGATCGTGATTGACCCGATCGCTCCCGAAGCAGCGATGAGATGCTCTTTCCACGACGAGAGATGCGCTCCCACATCGGTCGGGAGGCCCGCGGGGACGCCTTCCAGCACAACCGCAATCTTCCCGCGCATGTCCAAGCTGCGAAAATCGTCGAGGCCGTAGCGGTGGTCTTTGAGGCCATAGCCAACGAACACCAGCGGGGCCTCGAGATTGCGGTGCTGCTCAAACAGGCTTGGGCGGACGGCCGCATCGACGCCGGACCGGAGCGATTTGCGGCGGCCACCCGCCGTCAGGACCAGCTTGGGCACGCCCACCGTGGAAGCGCTGCGAAACGGGACATGCTGGTACCAGCCCCGCGCTTCGCCTGCCGGCGTAAGCCCGATCGCGCGAAATTGCGCCGCGACATAAGCAGCGGCGACCGCATGGCCGCGCGTGCCCGTCTCGCGGCCTTCGAGCAGATCATCGGCGAGGAACGCGACATCGGCCCGAATACGCTCTGCTGCACCCGATTCCACCTGACGTGCGGGGGCCGCACCGGTCAGAGCGGCCGCGACGAGCAGCAAGAGAAGGGGCTTGATCAGGCGATCATCCCGCGGCCAGCGATCGCTCCCATGCCAGCGCATGAGACACGATCGTGTCGAGGTCAGCAAAGCGCGGGGACCAATCGAGTGCCTCGACCAGCGCGCCATTGCCCGCGATCAGCTTGGGCGGGTCCCCCGCCCGCCGCGGCTGTTCGCGCCGTTCGACCGGCGTACCGGTGATCCGGTCGAGCGCGTCCAGCACCTCGCGAACCGAGTGACCGCGCCCGTAGCCACAGTTCAGGACGAAGTTGCGGCGCGGCTCGGCGATTAACGCGCGAAGCACTGC
>CBFGZJ010000167.1:0-4540 GCA_965653215.1 uncultured Sphingomonas sp.
CACCTGTTCGAGGCAACATGACCTGGCCGAGCCGCACCGTGCGCTCCCGGGAGGAAGCTGAAATGGCCGTGGCCGAAACAGCAGTGAGGAACTCTGCTCGCAAATCATGGAAGCCAAACGCGTTCCGGATCTCTATGTGGACAGCGAAACCGTCGACGTCAGCGTTCGCTAAGCGGGTATACCTTCCAGCGTGCTGCTCGAACGGCTAGGCCGCCACCGAACTACTCTGGCATGTGAACTCCTCCGCCCAATGCGGCATCCTGATGTGAGCAATATGATATTTTCAAATCTTTCGCCCGTTGTCAGTGCCGCACTGACACAACGAGGCTATGTTGAGGCCACCCCTGTTCAGGCCGCGGTCCTTGATGCCGACGCCGCCGGGCGGGACCTCGTCGTTTCCGCCCAGACAGGCTCCGGCAAGACGGTGGCCTTCGGTTTGGCGATGATTTCCGACTTGCTGACCCTCGGAGCCTTAGCGGCATCGTCACGGCCAATGGCGCTGGTCATCGCCCCGACCCGCGAGCTGGCTCTGCAGGTCAGCAGGGAGCTCATCTGGCTGTACGCCCAGACGGGCGCGCGGATCGTCACCTGCGTTGGCGGCATGGACGCGGTGAAGGAACGCCGCGCACTTCATGCCGGCGCCCATATCGTTGTCGGCACTCCGGGTAGGCTCCGCGATCATCTTGAGCGTGGTTCCCTGGACCTGTCCGAACTGAGGGTGGCCGTGCTCGACGAGGCCGACGAGATGCTCGATATGGGTTTCCGGGACGATCTGGAGGAAATTCTCGACGCCACGCCCGAGACACGGCGAACACTGCTCTTCTCCGCCACAATGCCGCGCCCGATCGTCCAGCTCGCGAAACGCTACCAGCGTGATGCACTGCGCATCTCGACGGTTGGCGAGGACCGTGGCCACGGCGACATTGCCTATCAGGCGGTGGCAGTCTCGCCATCGGACATCGAGAACGCAGTGGTGAACTTGCTGCGCTTCCACGAAGCAGAGACTGCGATTCTGTTCTGCGCGACCCGCGACAATGTCCGTCACCTGCACGCGACCCTGCAGGAGCGCGGCTTTGGCGTAGTGGCGTTATCCGGCGAGCATTCGCAGTCGGAGCGCAACCATGCCCTGCAGGCTCTGCGCGACGGTCGTGCGAGGGTGTGCGTGGCGACTGACGTGGCGGCCCGAGGAATTGACCTGCCGACCCTCAGCCTGGTCGTCCACGTTGAGATCCCCCGCGACGCAGAGACGCTGCAACATCGCTCGGGACGGACTGGACGCGCCGGCAGGAAGGGCACGGCCGTGCTGATCGTCCCCTACCCACGCCGGAAACGGGTCGAGTCCATGCTGCGCGGCGCCAAGATCCGGGCGGAGTGGATTGACGCGCCAACGGGCGAAGCAATCCGCGTCCGCGATCGCGAACGGCTACTGGCCGCGCTGCTCGCCCCCGGCGAGTATAACGCGGAAGATCACGCGGTCGCCAAGCGCCTGCTTGCAGAGCGATCGCCGGAGGACATCGCCGCAGCTTTGGTGCGGGCACATCGCGCTCAGCTGCCCGAACCCGAGGAACTGATCGAGAACTCACCCGAGGCGCGGCGGACCGCTCAGCAAGAACGGCACCGCCCAGGCTTCGAGGATACGGTCTGGTTTCGCATGGACGTCGGCCGGAGGCAGCATGCCGACCCGCGCTGGATTCTGCCGCTCCTCTGCCGGCGCGGCCACATCACCCGAAACGAAATCGGCGCGATCCGGATCGCAGCGAACGAAACACGCTTCCAGATCCCGCGCGCGATCGCCGGCAAATTCCTTACTGCGGTCGCTCGGACGGCAGAAGCAAACGGCGGCGAGGAGGCTGTCCTGATCGAGCCCGTCGATATCGATTTCCGCGAGGCGCGAGGTGGCAGGACCCGAGCAACGGACCATGATCGCCAGTCACCTTCTCCGACTGCAGATCGGAGGCCGGGCCGGGTCCCGGACAGCCGACCCGGAAGGAGCTCTCGTGGAGGGAAGGATGGAAGGCACCGTGGCAGAGGCCGCTCCACCCGCGCGAGGGGTTCAGAATGAATGCCGCGCGGTGGAGCATTCGCTCCTGCGCAAATCCTTGAATCGCGGTGACGTTAGCCGGCCAACCACAGCGAACCGGCAGTTGGCACAGAGGTCATGAGCTTCACGTTCACTGAACGTGAGCTGCATGGCTCGGCTCAGCTTTGCCTGCCTTCAGCCACTTTGCGGGCGGCATCCTCGACCCGATAGGTTTGGGTCCGACGAAGGCGATCGGCCATGCTTTCCCAAGCCAAAGCCGCGCTCAGGCAACGCTCGCGAACATTAAGCAGATTACTGCTCTCCGCTTCTGCCCGGCAGGCGGCGGCACGTTCATTGTAGAACTCTAATGTCGAAATGATATCCCTCCTGCTGGAGGAGAAGGCCCGCTCCACGACGTCCGCGGAGCGGGGATGAAGCTGATCAGGCGTTCTTCAGGTTCACGGCACTCGCGCGCCCACGGCGATCATTTTCCAGATCGTAGGTGACACGCTGCTCGCGGTCCAACGTCGTCATACCAGCGGCCTCGACAGCACTGATGTGCACGAAGGCATCGCTGCTTCCGTCCTCGGGCTGGATGAAGCCGTAGCCTTTGTCGATGTTGAAGAATTTCACAGTTCCGGTGGCCATTTGATATTTCCTTCTGCGGTGGACCGCCAATCGGCCCCCAGTGGCTAGGAGAGGCGAGAGAAGGAAAAGGAGCCGCAAAGCACCGAGAACCGTCTGATTGCGACTAGTAGCAATAACATGCTTAGCAATGACCTCTCTGATTTACAATGATGCACCATAACTGTCCTGACTGAGGACATACCCCCTCGCCCGCATCATCGGCCGTGTAGGAACTTAGCGACGGTGCGCACATCGGCCGGAATCGAACTTGGCGACATCGATTTTCCGCCGTGAGCGGAGCGACATTAGGCAAACCCGGACTTCGCGCGTATAGTGACTTCAGCACTGCTCCCCGCCCACAGCTCGGCCGTGCATGAGAGTAACTGGAAAGCTCCCGCTGTTATTGGGAGCACTCTTATGCCCTCCAACGAATATCGATATTACCACCTCGACGGGAGCGGCCATTTGCATGGGACCCAACGGATTTCTGCCCCCAGTGACGAAGGTGCGATCGCCCAGGTCAAGGCTCAGCACCCGGGCTCGCAGTGCGAGATATGGCAGGATGAGCGCTTAGTGGCGCGGCTTGGTTTCACGGCGATGGATGCCGGTGTTCTCCAGAGCTATCGCTCGATCGCCGACGCGCGGCGCGTCTTGCGGGAAACAGCAAGCATAGTGTCTCGCTGACAGCGAAACAGCTTCGAGTATGCTCGCTGGGAGCTCGAAGCACCCGCGCTTTTCTTCGGGAACGCAGAGCTATGGTCGCCGGTGCAGCTAGAGCGGCTCCTTGGCCGGCGCTTCAACCTCGTAAATCAGGCCAGTGGGCGCAAACTCAATCTTGGCGACTCCATTCAGCTCAGCAGGCAGCGCGCGCCGAAGCATTCTCATTCCGAAACTTGTCTTTGCCGGAGGAAAGCAGTCAGGGCCGTCGCACTCCTGCCAGACAAACGCGAACTGAGTGCCTCCGTTCGTCCAACTCACGCGCACGTAACCGGCATCGGAGCCGAGCGCACCATATTTGGTGGAATTGGTAGCAAGCTCATGTAGCGTCATCGCGAAGGTCACTGCCGTCTTGGGACTCACCGGCAGGTTAGGGCCACTCACCCGGAAGCGCGATCCGGTGGGGTCGTGCGGACGTAGACCATTGGCGATGAGCTCAAACAGACTCACCGGCTCCCACATCTCCTCAGTAAGGAGCCGATGTGCGCCAGCTAATGCGGTGAGCCGACCTTCGAAGGCGAGTGCCGCATCCCTGGTCGAGCTCGCGTCGGAGAGACTTTGGTGTGCAAAGCTCTGAACGATCGACAGCGTGTTTTTCACTCGATGATTCAACTCTGCGACCAACAACTCGAGATGCCGCTCATGGCGCCGCTGCGTGAGCTCACTTTCGCGCTGATTCCGCGCCACCCAAAGAGACAGGAGGATCAGACCGATAGCGATGGAGGGAATGAAGAGAGCGAAACCATACGGCGCATTGTAAATGCCAATGCCCGCTCCGAACATGATGATCGTCCCAAGGGCGACCGGCAAAAGAAGTGAGAACGGGAGCAGACGGGTCAACAATGAGCGGGCAGCCGGCGAATCCACAAATGGCTCGAACCATCCTTGCTCAGCCCGGGTCATCAGGGTCGCGGCGGCCGCAACGAGAAGACCTGCAGCGGTATGAACGGCTATCGCGGTGTATCGGCCGATCCCCCAAAATGCCTGCGCCCCGAACGCATATCCGGCGATTGCCAGCAGCGCAGTCGCTCCTGCTCCTATCGCCAAGATGTGAGCGAGCACGATCGTGGTGCGCCTGCCGGCGTATGCCAGCAGCACGACTGCAGAACCCAGCATCGAGAATGCGAACGCGGTCAACAACGACATGCGTCCCGGATGACCGGACCCGCTAAGCGT
>CBFGZJ010000168.1:0-4486 GCA_965653215.1 uncultured Sphingomonas sp.
ATGTCCCGATCCCGGAAAACCTCGGCGAGCTGTCCCTGTACCTCAGCTACGCCCACGTGAGCGACCAGGAGACCTCTCCGGTCGGCAATGAGCCGGGATCGATGCTCGAGGCGCACGGCTTGCTCAACGGTTCGATCACCTGGCGGGACGTCGGCCGCACCGGGTTCGATCTTACGCTGTTTGGAAATAACCTGCTCGACAAGCTCTACCGGGTCAGCAACTCGAACGTTTACAGCGAAGGGCAGTTGCTGGTCTGGTCCACTCTCTACGGTGAACCCCGTACTTTCGGCGCCAAATTGAAGTACCGGTTTGGTCAGGATCGCTGATCTCCAACAGAAGTTTTTTCTCCCCTGCGGCCGGCGTTCGCGCCGGCCGTTTTTTTGATGGTGGATTTTGCGCGTGGAGGAACAAGTGGAGGGCTAACCGCGAACACCTGCTTTGCCGGACTTCACGATCTCGCCAGGAACAAGGTCTTCGACTCGGATGCCCCACCTGTGCTGACGTTCGATTGGTCGATGCTACCTTTTGCGGACGTTGGCGATGCCGCGTAGATCAGCGGCATGACCGACATCCGCAACATCGTTATTCTGACCGGCGCCGGCATCTCCGCCGAGAGCGGCCTGGCGACCTTCCGCGGCTCCGATGGACTGTGGGAAGGGCATCGGGTCGAGGATGTTGCCACTCCGGAAGCTTTCGCGCGTGACCCGGTGCTGGTGCATGAATTCTACGATCTCCGCCGCGCCAGCGTCGAGCAGGCCGCGCCCAATGCCGCTCACCTGGCGCTCGCCCGCCTTGACCGCGAGTGGCCGGGCGAGCTGCTGATCGTCACCCAGAATCTCGATGACCTCCATGAGCGCGCCGGCGCCAGGCGGCTGCTGCACATGCATGGCGAAGTGAGGAAAGGCTGGTGCCTAGCCTGTGACGAGCGCTTCGGCTGGCGCGGCCCGATGGGTGTTGAAGCCTCCTGCCCATCATGCCGCACAACCGGGCTGGTGCGTCCCGATATCGTCTGGTTCGGCGAGATGCCCTACGGCATGGACCAGATCGATTCAGCCTTGCAACGCGCGGACCTGTTCGTGTCGATCGGGACATCGGGCGCGGTCTATCCGGCCGCGGGGTTCGTCCAGACGGCGCGTTACTGCGGTGCGCGGACGATCGAGATCAACCTCGATCCGAGCCTCGGCAGCGTCTTGTTCGACGAGAGCAGGATGGGCCCAGCATCGGAACTGGTTCCGGCCTGGGTGGACGAGGTGCTGGCCGTCGCGCCCTAGTCGGTCCACTCGAGGCCGATGTCGCGATACAGGGAACGGTCCTCGTCCCAGCGCGGGTTGACCTTGACGTGGAGGAACAGGTGCACCTTGCGGCCGAGATGCTCGGCGATGGCTTCGCGTGCGCGCTGGCCGATCTCCTTGAGCCGTGACCCGCCCTTGCCGATGATGATCGCCTTCTGGCTGTCGCGCTCGATCAGGATCTGCTGGTGAATGGCGGTGCTTCCGTCCTTGCGGTCCTCCCACTGTTCGATTTCGACCGCCGCGGCATAGGGCAGCTCGGCGTGAAGCTGATTGTACAGCTGCTCGCGCGTCAGCTCGGCCGCGACCATTCGATCCGTGGCGTCGGAAACCTGATCGGACGGGTAGTGCCACGGTCCCGGCGGCATCGCCTCGGCCAAGGCCTGCTTGACGTCCGCGACCCCGTCGCCGGTCGTCGCGCTGACCATGAAGATGCGTTGTGGCTGAAGCCGCTCTGACAGCTTGGCGGCAAAAACGATCAAATCCTCCTTCGCCGCGATGTCGACCTTGTTGAGAACGATCATCAGCGGCTGCGAGCGTCCCTCCAGCGCATTTAGGATGGGTTCGACCCTCTCGCCCATTCGAGCGGCGGCATCGATCACCAGCAGGACCAGATCCGCATCCTCGGCCCCGCTCCACGCCGCGGCGACCATCGCCCGATCGAGCCGCCGGCGAGGGGCGAAGATCCCGGGCGTGTCGACCAGCAGGATCTGTGCCGTATCGGCCAGCGCGATCCCCATCAGCCGGGCGCGGGTGGTCTGCGCCTTCGCGCTGACGATCGCCACCTTCTGGCCGACCAGCGCATTGACCAGCGTCGACTTGCCGGCGTTGGGAGCGCCGATCACCGCGACAAAGCCGCAGCGCTCGGCCGAGTCTGCGGGAGCATTGTTCTCTGATGTCATTGGCGGCCTCTGCAGGAAGCCCAGCGCTTCGACAAGTTCAGCGGCTCCGTTTCTGTCCGCTTTGCAGTTGCTTGAGCAATGCGGCGGCGGCGGCAGTCTCCGCCTCCTGCTTGCTGGCGCCCTCCGCTTCCGCCTCACCGGCAGCGCGGACTGAAACTTTCACTCGGAAAACCGGTGCATGATGAGCACCAGTCCGGGCCACCAGATCATAGCCCGGGGCTGCCAGGCCACGCGCCGCTGCCAGTTCCTGAAGCGCGGATTTGGGGTGCTGAGGCGCCTTCTTCTGCTGATCGAGATAGGGCGCCCAAGCCGAGCGGATGAAGCGCTCGCACGGCTCTAGACCAGCGTCGATCAACAGCGCCCCGAGAAGGGACTCAACCACGTCACCAATCACATTGTCGCTCATCGCCGCGCCATCTTCGCGCGCCTGCTTGCCAAGCTTCACCAGACGATCGATCCCCAGCCCGCGGCCGATCTCGGCACAGGTCTCTCGCGCAACCAGTGCGTTATAGCGTCGCGACATCTGGCCTTCGGGTTCCTTGGGGAAGCGCTCGTAAAGCCAGCGTGCCACAACCAGCCCAAGCACCCGATCTCCGAGGAATTCCAACCGCTCATAGCTTTCCGGCCCGGCGCTCGAATGGCTGAGCGCGCGTTCGAACAAGCGGGCATCGCGTGGTCGATGCTGAAACTGCTGCTCGACCCAGGCGGCGATGTCACTCACGGGTTCAGCAACTTGCCGATGCGCTCCGGCCTCGCGGCGGTCAGCCAGGTCCAGGGCTTGAGCCACTCCGCGCTGCCATCCGTCGACCAAAAGACGACCGAAGCTCGCCCAATCAGATTGTCCACTGGAACTGGGCCAACTCCGCCGAGCTCCGACGGGAAACGGCTATCGAGACTATCGTCGCGGTTGTCGCCCATCAGGAACACCTTCCCTGCAGGCACGGTAAAGGGTCCAAAATCGTCGAAGGTAGGATTGTCGACCTGATCGATCACGACATAGCTCCGTCCGCCGGGAAGCCTTTCGCGGTACGCCGGATAAACGCAGGCGCGCCCATCGACGTTAGGAATGACTCGTGCCGTCGCCCCCGGGCTGACCCGGCATGGGCTGTTCGGAGTGAGGGGCATCGCCCACGGGCTCATTGCCTCGCGTACCAGCGGTCGTCCGTTGAGGATCAGTGTTCCTCCGCTCATTGCCACCCGGTCGCCGGGGAGCCCGATGACGCGCTTGATCAGGTCGATCTCACCCTTGGGATGGCGGAACACGACAATATCACCGCGCTCGGGCAAGCCCCCCAAGGCCCGGCCAGAGTAGGAGAAGGTTCCGAACGGGAAGCTGTGTCGCGAATAGCCGTACGGCCACTTCGCCGCGAACAAATAATCCCCGATCAGCAGCTGTGGCAGCATCGATCCGGACGGGATGCTGAACGGCGCGAGGACGAAGCTTCGCAGCGCCCATGCGATCATGCCGATTAGCAGGAGTGCGCGAATGGTGGAGCCGATCCCCGCCTGTTTGACCCTTGTTGTATCGCTGGGCGAGGGATCATCGATCATCGCTGCGGTTCTTCCGGTGGCTGGGCGGAAGGTCAAGCGGGGATGGCAATTGCTGCTGTCCCGACTATGAGCCTGCCCATGACCAGTGACCCTCGTGACGCGATCTGGAGCAGAATCGCCGCAGTCCCCCGTACTTCCATCGCCGAGCTGTTCACGAAGGAGCCCGATCGCATGTCGCGGCTCAGCTTCGATGTCGCCAACCTTCACTTCGACTTCGCCAAAACTCACCTGAACGCGGAGCTGTCCTGGCACTTCGCTGAGCTTGCGGAGGCGAGCGGGTTCGAAGAGGCGCGCGATCGGCTGTTCGACGGAAGCATCGTCAATGTCACCGAAGGACGCGCCGCGGAGCATACGGCCGAGCGGGGGCTGGGTGCGTCGGATTCGGTGGCGCTTGCCGCCGACCGCCGTGAGCGAACGCGTGCCCTGGTCGATGCCATCGAGGCCGGAGCCTTTGGCGATGTGACCGGAGTGCTTCACATCGGGATCGGCGGCTCTGCGCTCGGGCCAAAGCTGCTGATCGACGCGCTCGGTCGGTCGGAGCGGCGCTACCAAGTCGAGGTGCTGTCGAACATCGATGGGCAAGCGCTCGACGAGGCGGTGGAGAAACTTGATCCGGCGACCACTCTGGTGGTCATCGTATCGAAGACATTCACCACTGCGGAGACGCTGCTGAACGCCTCGTCCGCGATCGACTGGCTGATCGACGCCGGAGTCGAGGACCCTTACGGGCGGCTGATTGCCATT
>CBFGZJ010000169.1:0-4471 GCA_965653215.1 uncultured Sphingomonas sp.
GGCCGAAGGCGAGCGGGTGATGCCCTATGCTCGCGACGAGAAGCTCGCGCGGCCGTGGATCAAGCCGGGTACGCCTGGCCTGATGCACCGTATCGGCGGGATCGAGAAGAAGCCGGGCACGGGCGACATCGACTATTCCCCCGCCGCTCATGAGGAGATGACCCGGCTGCGCGCCGCCAAGGTTGCAGGCGTGGCCGACTCCATCTCCGATCAGGAGGTTGAGCTTGGCGAAGCCGGCGCCGCGCTGGCGGTGGTCGGCTGGGGTTCGACCTTCGGGCCGATCCACCAGGCGGTGCGCCGGGCACGGATGCGCGGGCTGGACGTTGCTCATGTGCATATCCGCCATATCGCGCCAATGCCGAAGAACATGGGTTCGCTGCTCCGTTCGTTCGGCAAGATCATTGTGCCGGAGATGAACACGGGTCAGCTCAAGACGGTCCTGCGCGACCAGTATCTGGTCGATGCGCAGCCTCTGACGAAGGTCAGCGGGCATCCGTTCCGGATCGCGGAGCTTGAGGCGGCCATTGCCGAAGCGCTTGGATGAAGCCCATCAACGCCTTTCCGCTGATCGCGGCGCTGATCGTCGTGATCATCCTGATCGGCTGGTGGGGCGGCTATTTTTGAAGGCTGGAGTGATGGCCCGATTTACTAAGATCACGATAGGCATTTGGAGACCGAAGGGGCGTTGTGTCGATGTGCAGGGCAATCGGTAACCAAGGCAATTGGTTCGCAAGGGTCGATGCTCCGAGGTATCCAGAGGTGCATGGTAGGAGCTTGCCCTGCGTCTGGGATTTTTGGTGGTCAGGCCGAGATGGCTATTGCGACGAAGGTTATCGTCCTGAGGATGCAAAGTTCATCCAATTGGTTGACGGCCTTCGCAACGAAGGCTTCGCGATACTGCGGAAGAGAAAAAAAGGCGGACCCGAGGAGTGGTCGGCAGATGGGTACATAGGCGTCTATCAGGTTTCTGACGTCCAAACTGACGAAGCCCTTAGGTTCCGCTTTATCAAACGCATTTGTAACTTGGATAACTGACATGACCGAACTGACCAAGATCACCGCCAAGGATTGGGCCAGCGACCAGGAAGTGCGCTGGTGTCCCGGTTGCGGCGACTATGCGATCCTGAAGGCGGTGCAGCGCACAATGCCGGACCTCGGCGTAGCGCGGGAAAAGACGGTGTTCGTGTCGGGCATCGGCTGCTCCAGCCGCTTTCCCTATTATATGGAAAGCTACGGCTTCCACACCATCCACGGCCGCGCGCCGGCATTCGCGACCGGGATTAAGCTGGCCAACCCGGAACTCGACGTTTGGGTCATCACCGGCGATGGCGACGCACTGTCCATCGGCGGCAATCACACGATGCACCTGCTGCGGCGCAATCTCGACTGCCAGGTGCTGTTGTTCAACAATGAAATCTACGGCCTGACCAAGGGGCAATATTCCCCGACCAGCCGGATCGGCACCAAGTCGCCCTCGACGCCGTTCGGTTCGGTCGATCGTCCAACGCGGCCTTGTGCATTCGCGCTTGGCGTCGGCGCGCGGTTCGTTGCGCGCGGCATCGACGTGCACAAAAATCTCCCGGACGTGCTCAAAGCGGCTCATGGGCACAAGGGCGCGTCCTTCGTCGAGATTTTCCAGAATTGCGTCGTCTATAATGACGATGTGTTCGCGCCGTTCACGGCCAAGGACGCGGCGGCACAGATGCAGCTGTGGCTGGCGGCGGGTGAGCCGATGCTGTTCGACAATGGCAGCAAGGGCATCACGCTGGACACGGAAGCATTGTGCTTGAAGGTGGTGGATGTTGCCGACGGCGATTGGCAGGCTGCTGGAGTGCTGGTGCACAATCCACGTAACCGCTCGATCGCGCACATGCTGATCGAGATGCCGCGTGAAGGCTTCCCGGTCGCGCTTGGCGTCCTCTACGACGACCCCGCGCCGACCTTCGAAAGCGCCGTGATCGCCCAGAATGCGGAAGTCGCGAAGGGCAAGACCCCCGACCTCCAGGCGCTGGTCTCCAAGGGCCAGAGCTGGATGGTCGACAAGCAACCGCACGTCATTTGATAATCGTCGCCGCAGTTACTGCAGTAATAGCGGCGCCGACTGCGGGTCCTACGGACGGACCTCAACAGGCTGCCGTCGTCATTGCCGATGCTGTGAGTGGGCGATGGGGAGAATCGGTGTGCCCACCTGATTACATCTGCTTGCACAGCCCGTACCATGCCACGTTTAAGCTGCGGAAAGTCCTTGTCGGTGGGGCGGCTCCAAAGCGCTTCTACGGAACATTGTGGTTACATGTGAAGCCGCGCCGGCCGCGATACGCGCTCCTATTGCGAAAGCTGGAGAACCAGCAGTGGGAAATAATCGACTCTGCGTCATCCAATCGTCCCTGCTTCAGTAGAGAGCAGGTGTCCATGACTGGCCTCCTAGGCACGAGTGAAGGGGATTCGATCTGTTTCGGCGTGTCGGAGGCCGGCAAGTAACTTGGACAATCTCACCCATAGCTTCGTCGGTGCGGTTCTTGGCCGGACGGGGCTGAGCAAGAAGAGCGGGCTCGGCATGGCCGCGCTGGTGCTCGGCGCCAACGCGCCGGACATCGACGTGTTCGCGCCGCTGCTGCTCAACGTGCAAGGCATCAGCTTCCACCGCGGAGTGACGCACGGCGTCGGCGGCTGGATCGTCTTGCCGCTCGCGCTGACCGCGCTGCTGATCGGCTATGACCGGCTCCAGATGTGGCTCGGCAAGCGGCCCGAGCGGCGGCTTCCCGTGCGTCCGGGCTGGCTGTTTCTGCTGTCGGCGATCGGCGTGCTGACTCATCCGCTGCTCGACTGGACCAACACCTACGGGATCAAGCTGCTCGAGCCGGTCTCGCCGCAGTGGTTCTATGGCGACGCGCTGTTCATCATCGACCTCTGGATCTGGCTTGCGATGGGATCGGTGCTGATCCTGTCGCTGCGCCGCGAGAAGCAGGAGCGCGAATGGCGCCGCCCGGCGCAGGCGGTGCTCGCCGGTGTCGCTGCTTACATCGCCGCCAACTGGATGATCAGCCAGCATGCGGAAACGCTTGCGCGACAGCGCTTGGAGCGGCTTGCGATCCGTCCGACGATGGTGGTCGCTCAGCCGGTGCCGGTGGCCTTCTGGCGGCGGACGATCCTGTGGCGGGACGCGGAGCAGTTCGGCGACGGCGATTATGTGCTCGGCAACGGCGTTCGCATGGCCGGGACAGCGCAACCGCTACGCCTCGACGATCCGCGCCTCACGGTGCTGCTGCGCGAAAATCCTGAGGCGCGGGCCTTCACCCAGTTCGCGCGAATGCCGGTGGTGGTGACTCTGAATGGGGTTCCGGTGCTCGCCGACCAGCGGTTCTTCATCGGTCGCAGCGCCAGCTACTTCTCCTTCCCGCTGGAGCGATGATCCGCTTGCAAATGGTGCGCGGCCTGCACATCTCCGCGCCCATGGGAGACAAGCTCGCCAGCCGGGGTGATCATCTGCTTCGGGCGGATCGGTGGTTCGCATCTGGCGGCGATGTGTTCGCGCGGCTGCTTGCTCCGATGTTCAAGCGGCTGCTCGACAGGGTTGACGCCGGGTTGATGCACGGCGGCATCGACGCAACTCTCCCGAATGGCATCCGCCGCCGCCTCGGCTTTCGCGCGCCCGGTCCGGTGGCGGTGGTGCAGCTGAATAGCTGGATGGCGCTGGTCAGGCTCGGGACCTCAGGGTCGGTCGGCTGGTATCGCGCCTGGGATCTGGGCGAATGGTCTAGCCCCGATCCGGTCCCGCTGTTCGACCTGTTCATGCGCAACGCCGAAGGGCTCGGCGATGTCGGCCGCGCCAAGGGCCTGTGGCGAATTGCCGTTCGCGCCGCCCATACGCTGCGGGCCAATACGAAGATCGGGGCAAGGCGCAACATCGCCGCGCACTATGATCTCGGCAACGACTTCTACGCGCCGTGGCTCGACCGGACGATGACATATTCCAGCGCGGTGTTCGCCGACCTCGGGTCCGCCGGGACGGAGGCACTGGAGGATGCCCAGCTTCGCAAAATCCGGCTGTTGCTCGACCGGCTCAAGCTCAAACCCGGACAGCGCCTGCTGGAGATTGGCTGCGGCTGGGCTTCGCTCGCGGAGATCGCCGCGCGCGACTACGGTGTCAGCGTGGTCGGCCTCACCTTGTCGGAGGAGCAGAAGGCCCTGGCCGAGCAGCGCATCGCTGGTGCCGGGCTGCAGGACCAGGTCGAAATCCGGCTTCAGGACTATCGCGACATCGATGGACAATTCGATGCGGTGGTCAGCGTCGAGATGGTCGAGGCGGTCGGCCAGAGCTATTGGAGCCAGTATCTCGCCGCTATCGCCGGGGCGCTTAAGCCCGGCGGCCGGGCGGCGCTTCAGCTGATCTCAATCCGCCCCGACCTGTTCGCGGACTATGCGGCGAGCGCGGACTTCATCCAGGCCTATATCTTCCCCGGCGGGATGC
>CBFGZJ010000170.1:0-4455 GCA_965653215.1 uncultured Sphingomonas sp.
AGCCGTCGATTGCCTGGCCGCGATCCTTGATCATCAGGCGGGGAAGCGGCCGCGGCTCGCGCGCAAGCTGCAGCCGTGCCTGCTCCAGATGATTGGAATAGAGGTGGACATCGCCGCCGGTCCACACGAACACGCCCGGCTCCAACCCGCATTCGCGCGCGAGCATGTGGGTTAGCAGTGCATAACTGGCGATGTTGAATGGCACTCCAAGGAACAGATCGGCGCTGCGCTGGTACAACTGCAGGTTGAGCTTGCCGCCGGCGACCTGCGTCTGAAACAGGCAATGACAGGGTGCCAATGCCATTCGGTGAAGTTCACCCGGGTTCCAGGCGGTGACAATCTGGCGGCGCGAAGCTGGGTCGCGTCGGATTAACTGCACCAGCTGTTTGATCTGATCGATGTGGCGTCCGTCCGCCGTCTCCCAATCGCGCCACTGCTTGCCATAGACGGGTCCCAACTCACCCTGCTCGTCGGCCCACTCGTCCCAGATGCTGACCTTACGTTCCTGCAGCCAGCGAACATTGGTGTCGCCGCGGAGGAACCACAGCAACTCAACGATGATCGAGCGGAGGTGAAGCTTCTTGGTGGTCAGCAGGGGAAAACCCTCCGCGAGGTCGAACCGCATCTGCGCTCCGAACCACGAGCGGGTGCCGGTGCCGGTCCGGTCCATCTGCTCGACGCCATGATCCAGGACCTGCGCCATTAGCTCGAGATAGGCTTTCATTCTGCAAGCCTATCGTGGGTCCAAGCACTCTCCAAGCCTCGACATCGGTCCGTTTTGGAGTCCGCAGCGGATTCGGTTGAACTAGCCCGGCCCCGACGCCTCGCCGTAGAGTACATTTCATGAACGCACGGTCGTCGATCGATCTTCCTGTGCTGGCGGGAACGAATGCTGCGAAGGCATTCTTCACCGGCCAGTTCGATCCTGACCGCGAGTGTTTGTGGATCGCCCACCTCGACGATTCGGCCCGCTGCATTCACCTGTCGCGTGTCGACGGCGATCACTGCAGTGCTAAACTGCCGATCCGGGAAATTCTGGCTGACGCCATTCAGCACTCATCCTCGGGGATCGTGCTCGCGCATAATCATCCAAGCGGGGATTCGACGCCCAGCGAAACGGACCTGCGCGTGACCAAACGGCTCTCGCTCGCCGCGGAGGCGATCGATCTGGTCATCCTCGACCATCTGGTTTTCGGCGCCGGCGAGGTCGCCAGCTTTCGTCGGCTGGGATTGCTTTAGTCCGGCTGACCGCGCCCGCCAGCCGTGTTGTATCCCGTCTCCGGCAAATTACAGGGCTGGACTTGCGCCGGACTGGGCCGGTCACCTGCGGTCTTGAACATGGCAACAAACGTCTCGTCGTCGATCATCGTGAAGCTAGTCGGCGTGAGTCCAAGGGCGGCGAACTCGCACCGCAGGAGCGGCGGCGGAATGCCGTGCCGGCGAATCGGCCGATCCGCGTCGACGACCACGACCTGGCCATCCTTCCTCAATCCGGCGCGAAGGTGCCAGAGAAAGGCGTAGGGCTGCTCCACCTCGTGGTACATGTGGACCAGGAAAACTCGGTCGAATGAGTTCGGCGGAAGCATCGGATCATCAACTTTGCCGAGCTTCACGGAGACATTATCGAGCTGCTCACGGTGCACCCGATCGGCGAGCTTGGTGACGGTCTCAGGAACGATGTCCTCCGCCAGCACGCGGCCCTTCGGCCCGACCAGCGGCGCGAGCCGCACGGTGTAATATCCCTCGCCCGCGCCAATGTCGGCGACAGACATTCCTGCTTTAACCCCGGCAATCCGCATGACCGTGTCCGCTTCGCCAATTCGGTCGCGCGCGTCCTCTGTCGAAAAGCGATCGGCGACAATCGGCGCTACTTCACGGCGCGCGGAGGGGAAAGCCTGACCGTCAGCTGGCTTTTCGCAGCCAGCAAGAAGTACGAAAGCGAGGAAAATGGACGGCCGGACGATCGCCCCCAACATCCCGCTAGTCCACATCCTCGACCTCGACGCGTTCACCCGTCACCCTCTGGGACAGAGCGGCGGCCATGAACCGGTCGAGCTCGCCATCGAGCACTTCGCCTGGAGCGGTCGAGGTCACTCCCGTGCGCAGGTCCTTCACCAACTGGTACGGCTGCAGCACGTAGCTGCGGATCTGGTGGCCCCAGCCGATGTCGGTCTTGCTCGCATTCTGGGCGTTGGCTTCTGCTTCACGCCGCTGCAGCTCGGCTTCATATAGCCGCGCCTTCAGCTGCTTCATCGCCTCGGCGCGGTTCTTGTGCTGCGACCGCTGGTTTTGACACGCAACCACGATCCCGGTCGGCATGTGCGTGATCCGTACCGCGCTGTCGGTCGTGTTGACGTGCTGACCCCCCGCGCCCGATGACCGGTAGGTGTCGATCCGCAGATCGGACTCGTTGATGTCGATGTCGATGTCGTCATCGACTTCCGGATAGACCCAAACGCTGGCGAAGCTGGTATGGCGACGGGCGTTGCTGTCATAGGGGCTGATCCGCACGAGGCGGTGAACTCCGCTCTCCGTCTTCGCGTAACCGTAAGCATTTTCGCCCTTCACCAGCAGCGTGGCCGACTTGATCCCTGCTTGCTCGCCGGCATGGTGGTCAACCAGCTCAACCTTCATCCCGCGGCGCTCAGCCCAGCGGGTGTACATCCGCTGCAACATCTCGGCCCAATCCTGGCTCTCGGTCCCGCCGGCACCGGCGTTGACTTCCACATAGGCATTGTTGGTGTCGGCTTCTCCAGCCAAGAGCGCGGCGACTTTGTCACGTTCGGCCTTCTCGGCCAATTCGGCGAGGCTCGCGATCGCCTCAGCAATCATGCCCTCGTCGCCTTCGGCTTCGGATAGTTCGAGCAGTTCGACGGTGTCGCTCAACTCGCGCTCGATCGAGCGTGTGGCGCTGATCGCCTCGTCGAGGCGGCGACGTTCGCGCATGACCTCCTGCGCTGCCTTCGGATCGTCCCACAGCGCGGAATCCTCAACCTTGGCGTTGAGCTCATCGAGACGCTTGAGCGCCCGATCCCAGTCGAGAAAGCGGCGAAGCAGCGCGAGGGCCGCGTTGATCTGATCGCTATAAGCTTGCGCCTCGGCGCGCATCGAGAATTCCGTTCGGGCAGGCGAGAAGATTGGTGGGGTGGATTAGTAAATCCCGCCCTCCCTTTGCAAGAAGTCGGACGAACTCCCTTCATTTGCACGCGGACTGGAACGTGCGGCCTGGGGTCGTTTCGCCCGGGTTGCTTCTGATGCTTGGGCCAAGGCTACTGCCGACTGATCCCGATGGATCGACCGGCGTGGCTCGGTTTCCGGCTTGAAGGCCTCCCAAATCACTTGAGGTTTTGGGTCGTTGCTGGTCGGGAACACGCCGAACACGCGCCGCCCGCTGCCCCGGTCAATCCGCACCATGCGGACGCCCGGCGGAGCGACGAACGGGACCTTTGGCATGTCCTTGAAGGCGATCTGGGCGAACTGCTTGAACACGGGTGCCGCGATGCGGCCGCCCTGCGCATAGCCTCCCATCGGGCGCGGCTGATCGTACCCAAGATAAACCCCAGCCACGATGTCGGGCGTGCCACCGACGAACCAGACATTCGTCGGACCCGAGGTGGTGCCAGTCTTCCCGAACAGCGGCCGATTGAGATCGCGCAGGACTGTCGCCGTGCCGCGTTCGACCACTCCCTCGAGGATGTGAACCATCTGGTAAGCGGCGTGGGGATCGAGGATCTGCTTGTTGCGCGACGGCGGGCGCGGCATCGATCGGCCATTCCAGTCCGGTGCATCGCAATTTTCCATCACCTGGCAGCGATTATCGACGCGGTACACGACCTTGCCCGTGCGGTTCTGGACATAATCGATCAGGGTTGGGGTGACCTTCCGGCCCTGGTTAGCCAGGATCGCGTAAGCGTTGGTCAGGCGAAGAACGGTCGTGTCGCCCGCCCCAAGGGAGATCGACAGATACGGGTCATACTCACCCACGCCCAGCTTGGCGGCGGATTCCACCACCTTTGCCATTCCGGTCTGGGAGGCGGCGCGCACCGTCATCAGGTTGCGGGACTGCTCGACCCCCCACCGCATCGTCTTGGCTCCGGCATATTTCCCATCGAAATTCCGGAAGCATTTTTGCGGAAGGCCGGGTCCTTGCGAGGCGCAGAATGGAGCATCGATGATGATCGACGCCGGGGTCATCCCGTTCTCCAGCGCCGCTTCATAAACGATCGGCTTGAAGGCTGAACCGGGCTGGCGCAGCGCCTGGGTCGCCCGGTTATAGGATGATCCCGAGGCATCAAAACCGCCTTGAATGGCAAGCACCCGGCCCGTTCGCACTTCCTCCGCGACGAACCCACCGCCGATCTCCGGAATCGAACGGAGAGCGGAGGTATCAAGGCCGAGTTGTTTCACAGCGATGATCATCCCAGGCCGCAGATGATCAAAGGCGCTGCCGCCAAC
>CBFGZJ010000171.1:0-4453 GCA_965653215.1 uncultured Sphingomonas sp.
TGACCCGACGACCTGTTTCCCTTGACGACTCGCGAGGGATAAGCCGAAGCACCGATCGAACCCGGCGCACGCACGTTCATCGAACCGTGTGACTCCGGACCACGATTGAAGTGGTGACGCTTGATCGTACCCGCGAAACCACGTCCCTTCGAACGCCCGATCACGTCTACCATCTCGCCGTCGGAAAACTGATCGACAAGCACCTTGTCGCCGACGTTTACCTCGCCTTCGCCCGCGCCGAGGCCGATGCCTGCATCCTCGAAGTTGGCTTGGGCGGACGCCTCGACGCGACCAATGTGATCGATCGGCCGGCCGTGTGTGGCATCGCCTCTCTCGGCCTTGATCATCAGCAATTCCTCGGGGCAGGCTTGCCGGACATTGCCGCCGAAAAGGCCGGGATCGCAAAGGCGGGAGTAGCGCTCGTCACGCAATCCTACCCGCCTGCCGTGGCAGGGCGGATCGGCCAGGTGGCTCGTGAAGTCAAAGCGCCATGGTTCCCGCGCGGTGGCCCATGGGATGCGCTCGCGGTGCGCGGTCGCCTGCGTTATCGCGACGAGCAGGGCGAACTCGACCTGCCGCTGCCGCGGCTCCCGGGACGCCATCAGGCGATGAACGCCGCCCTTGCAGTCGCAATGCTGCGCCACGAGAGTCGTGTCCGCGTTGGCGAAAGCGCCATCGCCGCATCGATGGGCTGGGCGAATTGGCCGGCGCGGCTTCAACGCCTAACCAGCGGACCATTGACTGACCTGCTGCCCCAGGGAAGCGAGCTCTGGCTCGACGGCGGCCACAACTCGGCAGCGGCTCGCGAGGTGGCGCGCTTCGTCCGGCAAAAGCTTGCGCGGCGAGGTCCGATTCACATTCTGTTCGCAAGCCTCAGCTCGAAAGACCCTGGCGGTATGCTCGCGCCCTTTCAGGGCCTCGGGGTAACGCTGCACACCCTGCCGATCGCGGGTCACGACAGTTACGAGCCCGATGAACTGGCGAGCCTTGGCGTCGCCATGGGTTTCGATGCGACTGCGCACGGATCGATCGAGCAGGCTCTGCGAGCGGTTGCTCCCACAGCGGAAGTAGCGCCGATCGTCCTGATCTTCGGCTCGCTATACCTGGCTGGACAAGTTCTGGCGGCGAACGGACAGCCGCCGGACTGACCTTACGCGGTGTCGCCCTCGACTACGCGCGCAGCATCGGCGGCCAGCACTGGCCCATCGCTGCGGCGGCGCTGCTCCGCCCACGCGGTCCGGACCCACTCGAGCACGACGAACAGCACCGAGACGAGGCCGATCAAAGCGGTGAAGCGGAACACCGGGGCATAGCCGATCTCGTCGATCGCTTCGCCGATCGCTGCCCGGCCGAGCGATCCCACCAGGAACGTCAGCGACGACAGCAGTGCGTATTGCACCGCGCTGAACTCGCGCGAAGTGATCGACGACAGGTATGCGACGAACGCCGCACCAGCGAGCCCGCCGGCGATGTTCTCGCCCGAAATGGCGATCAGCAACCGGACCATCCGCAGGTCCTGTCCGAAGGCATCGAGACCAAAGGCGCGAGCAAACGCATCGATCCCGAGGGCTCCGGACGCAAGGTCGGCATAAAGCAGATTGCTTGCGGCGGCGACGATTGCGCCGATCAACAACGTCGGCATGCGCCCGACCGTGGCGAACAGCAGGCCACCAACGGCAATGCCTGCCATAGTCATGAACACGCCGAAGATCTTCGAGGCAAACGCAACCTCGTCGCCGGTATATTTCAGCTCCTGAAGGTAGAAGGGGAAAGCGAATGAGCCCCAGATATTGTCCGTGATCCGGTAGCTCAGGATCAATCCGAGGACGATAACCACGCCCCAGCCGATGCGGCGAACCAATTCGCCAAGTGGAAGGATCAGTGCCGAGTAGGCATGGTCGACCGCCCGCGCGCTGCCAGTCGCCGACGGCAAATCGCTGTTGAGGACATGCTCGCGGCGGGTTTGCATCCAGTTGAACACAGCGGCGACGATTCCCGGCAGCACAACCGTTGCCGCCACGATCAATGGGCCCATGGTCTTGGTGAAGTCGCCCACGACCGGGGGGTTCGGATCCCCGGGAGCAGCCGTGACGACCCGCACCATGAACTCTCCAACGGTCCAGATCGCCCACAACCAGCCGAGCGCGACGATGGCGAGGCCGATCGCCCGAGTCCTTGGCTCAACCGCACCCTTGCGCCGAAGCGCGCCCTCTTCACGCTCGATCAGATTCCGCGGCGTGTCGGGGGCGGCAAAGGTGGCGAGGATCGTCAGCGCCATCATCACACCCATCACCGCATAGACCGTCGGCCAGGGCATGCGCTCGGACAGGATCAGGGCGAAGGCGCCGCCGATCAGCGCGGCGATGCGGAATCCAAACTGGTAGATCGAAGAGAGGATTTCGACCGGCGCGCGCTCATCGGCGACGTCGATCCGCCACGCGTCGATGACCACGTCCTGGGTTGCGGAGGCAAAGGCGCCGATCACCGCGACCAACGCGAACCAGCCAAGCTGCAGCCGCGGATCCGACGCGGACATGGCGAAGAAGGTCGCCGTCAGCAGCACCTGGCACAGCAAGAGCCAGCTGCGGCGGCGGCCAAGCCGCTCAAGCCCCGGCAACACGATCCGGTCCACCGCGGGAGACCACAGAAACTTGAACGCATAGGCCAGTCCGATCCACGACAGGATGCCGATCGTCGCAAGGTCGATCTCAGCCTCGCCGAGCCAAGCGTTGAGCGTGCCGATCAGCAGCGTGTAGGGGAGGCCCGCGGCAAAGCCGAAAGCCAGCATCACCGCAGTCTTGCGATTCGTGATCGCGGTCTTCAGCAGCCTCAAACCGGAAATTTTTTCGGCCATTGCCCACCCCTTACCTTTGACCTGATGCTAGCAGCCCAGGCGCTGGTGAACAGAGGGCGACACCACTTGGCCGTGCGAGGCGACGCGGCGACGATTCGACTTATCGTGGAGCGGTCGAAAACAGCTCGAGCCCTTTGATCGCCTCGGGCTCCTCCCCGGAGAGGTAGCGATCAACGCTGTGCAGCGCTGCCCGCAGGGTCCGGCCGTTGTAGGGCTTGCGCAATACCCCAATCCCAAGGTCCGCCAGCTCTGCGTCTTCGCCGCCGGTGACGAACAAGACCGGTGTGCCGCGCGCCCGTGCTTCCCGCGCCAGGTCGATGCCGCTTTCCGGCCCCGCGAGGCTGATGTCGCACAGGATCAGGTCGACCTTTTGCCGTTCAAGCAGAGCGACTGCATCGGCATAGTTGTCGAGCGTCGCCGCGACCTCATAGCCGGCATCGCCGAGCATCACTTCATTCTCGAACGCGACCAGCGGCTCGTCCTCGACGATCATGATCCGCTTGACCTTACGTTTACGCTTGCCGAACAGCATCGCCCATCCAAAGGAATTCTTGTGACCCGGCAACGAACAAAGCCCACTCCCGTGCCTCGGAATCAAGTCGGGAAGCGCCGCTCGGACGACGCAGGCGGGCAACGTGTTGCAAAATTGCTCGCCCGCGCCGGGGTGGCTTCACGGCGTGAGATCGAGCGGATGATCGCGGACCGGCGGATTGCCCGCAACGGCGAGGTGCTGACTACCCCGGCGACCGTGCTTCAGGACCTCAGCGGGATCACAGTCGATGGCAAGCCCGTGGGGGCGCCCGCTCCGTCGCGCCTGTTCCGCTTCTACAAGCCGCCAACCACTCTGACCGCTGAACGAGACCCGAAGGGCCGGCCGACCATCTACGACCGCCTGCCGAAAGGCCTTCCGCGGGTGGTTCCGGTCGGGCGTCTCGACTTCATGACCGAAGGCCTGCTGCTGCTCACCAATGATGGGGAGCTGAAGCGACAGCTGGAGCTTCCGCGCACCGGGGTCGTTCGAACCTACCGCGCGCGGGCGTTCGGCGACGTGACCCAGACCCAGCTTGAGCAACTCGCTGAAGGAGTCACGATCGAAGGCGTCCGCTACGGCTCGATCAACGCCAATCTCGAGCGGCGGACCGGCCGCAATTGCTGGATCGAGATGCAGCTGACCGAAGGAAAAAACCGTGAGGTGCGGCGGGTTCTCGCGTATCTCGGGCTCCAAGTCTCCCGGCTGATCCGGACCAGCTATGGCCCATTCACCGTCGAGGGGCTGGACCTGGGGCAAGTTGCCGAGGTCGACCGCGAAGGCCTGTTCCGCTTCCGCCAAGCGCTGAAATGAGGATCATCGCCGGGCGGTGGCGCGGACGACCTCTGATCGCGCCGCCGGGCCAATCCACTCGCCCGACCGCGGACCGTGTGCGCGAGACCTTGTTTTCGATGCTCGCCAGCCGCCTCGGCAGCTTCGAGGGCTTACGTGTCGCGGATCTCTATGCCGGCAGCGGAGCCTTGGGGCTGGAAGCCCTGTCGCGCGGAGCCGCTCACGCGACCTTCGTGGAGAATGACCCTGCGGCGGTGAAGACGATCCAGGCCAATCTT
>CBFGZJ010000172.1:0-4442 GCA_965653215.1 uncultured Sphingomonas sp.
GGGTCTGCGAGTGGTGTTTCGCGAGTTGCCGATCCTGGGTCCTGACAGCGTTGTTGCCGCCCGCACCTCGCTCGCGGCCTCGAAAGCTGGCAAGTTCAACAGGTTCCACGATGCGCTTTATGCGGCTGGACGCCCCTCGACCCAAACGATTGCGGCCGCCTCCACTGCAACCGGGATCGCTCCGGTGAGCGCACCGCAACCCGAGTTCGAGGCTGAGCTTCGCCGCAACTTTCAACTCGCCAGCTCGCTGGGAGCGACGGGAACGCCGCTGTTCGTGGTCGGCGACCGAGTCTTCAATGGCGCGGTCGGCTATGAGGTTCTCAAGGAGGCGATCGCGGATGCCCGCAAGACCGATGAGGGCTAATCCCTCCGCTGCCTAGGACGCGGCCCACTCCTTGGTCTTCTCGACGATCGTGATTTCCCGCAGAAGCTCGTCCACGCTTCGCGTGAGTTCCGGCAGGAAGCTGATCTGGTGCCGAGCACCCCGATAGGACTCGACCATCAGGAGAGCGTCGATCAGGATCGGCACGACCAGCCGCTCGGCCTCGTCGATCTCAGCCAGCCCTCTCAGCTTTTCCAGCGCCTTCTGCCGTGCCCCTTCCGGATTCGTCATCGCCTCTGTGCGACCGATAAACCAACTCATGAACCTGACTCCCGCTCAAGCGGTCAGAATACCGCGCTCGACACAGCCCAGGGAAGTTCGGATGGTCGCTGCAGTGGTGCGGCCCGGCGTAGCACGAAATTTAAGCGGCCTCCGCACCTATTCCCGCCGGAAGCCGCAATGCCATTGACCTTGCGCCCTGAGCGAATAGGGCGAGCAAAGACATAAGCCGAAATTCGACAGGAGAGGCGCGGATGGACTTTGAGGGAACGAGCCGCAGGCTGGATCACGCTCAAGGCGCACTGCATTATCACGAAGCAGGTGATGGAGCCGGAGTTCCGCTGTTGCTGCTGCATGGCTCCGGTCCAGGCGTGTCGGGCTGGTCGAACTTCGGCGCGAATCTCCCGGTCTTCGCTGAGCAGTTCCGGACGCTTGTCCTTGATCTACCTGGCTACGGCAAAAGTGCTCCTGTCGCGGGTCACCCGGTACTGGGCGGCGTTCAAGGCGTGCTGCGCTTTCTCGATGGCCTGGGGATCGAGCGCGCTCACATCGTCGGCAACAGCTATGGCGCGATTGTCGCAACCAAGTTCGCTGCTGAATATCCGGATCGGATCGGCCGCTTCGTCACGATCGGCGGTTTCGCGAACACCTTGTTCTCGCCCTTCCCCGCAGAGGGCATTCTGCGCCTGGTGGAATTCGTCGAGGATCCCACCCGCGAGAAGCTCGTCACCTGGATGCAGTCTATGGTGTTCGACCCTGGGGTCCTGACGGAAGAACTGATCGAGATGCGCTACAAAACCGCGCTTGACCCGGTGGTGATGGCCACCAGCAAGGCGATGTATACGCGCGCAGGCATCGAGGGGATTGCCAAGGCCAATCGTGGGCCACAGGCAATCGAGGGCTTCGCGCATCTCACCCGAATTCAGGCCCCTACCCTGGTCACCTGGGGCCGCGACGACCGGGTCAATCCGCTGGACGGAGCGCTTCTGCCGATGCGCTTCATCCCCAACTGCGAGCTACATGTCTTCCCGAATTGCGGACACTGGGCGATGATCGAGCGCAAGGCCGAGTTTGAAAGCGTTGCGCTGGCGTTCCTGACCCGCGGAGACTAGCGCTCGGCACCTGGGGACCGGCCCTTGAAGCCCTGAGCAACGACGTACCATTCGCTTGAATCCTTCCGGCTCGCCGGCGGCTTGGCATGCTTCACATTCGCAAAGTGCCGTTTCATTTCCGACACCAGGCTGTTGTCGGCACCCCCCGCAAGAACCTTGGCGATGTAGGCCCCGCCGGGCCTGAGCACCTCAACGGCGAACTCCAGGCCCGCCTCGACCAGCGCCATGGTCCGCAGATGATCGGTCTGAGGATGGCCGACCGTGTTGGCCGCCATGTCCGACAACACAAGATCCGCCTCGCCGCCGAGCGCCTCCCTCAGCAGGCCGGGGGCCTGTTCGTCCATGAAGTCCATCTGCAGGATCGCCACCCCGTCGATCGGATCGGTCGGCAGCAGATCGATCCCGGCAACCTTCGCCTTCGGGGCGCGCTTTCGCACGACCTGACTCCATCCGCCCGGGGCGATCCCAAGATCGACCACGTTCGACAACCCTTTAAGCAGGCCGAACTTCTCATCGAGCTCGATGAGCTTGTAGGCCGCTCGGCTACGATAGCCCTCCGCCTTGGCGCGGCGGACGTAAGGGTCATTCAGCTGCCGCTCGAGCCAACGGGTAGAGCTGACCTTCCGCCCCTTGGCGGTTCGCACCCGCTTCACAGGCGAACGCGCGCGCGGGACATCAGCGAGCGCAGGATTCCCTCGCGAATCCCCCGGTCAGCGATCCCCAGCTGCTCGGCGGGCCAGATCTCGAGAATTGCCTCAAGGATCGCACAGCCCGCAACGACCAGATCAGCACGCTCGGTGCCGATGCAGGGAACCTCGGATCGCGCCGCATAATCCAGCTCCGCGATGCGGCTGCTTACCTCCCGCATTGCCGCAATCGGAATATGCAGCCCGTCGACTTGCCGGCGATCATAGCTTGGCAGCGCAAGATAGACGCTCGCCAGCGTCGTAACCGTGCCGCTGGTACCCATGAGCCGGTGACCCGTCACATTTTTCGGGAGCAACTCCGCAAATTGCGCGATCGACCGCCGTGCCCGCTCGCGCATCCGACCATAGGCGGCCGCCCGGTCCGGCCCATCGATGGCCGCGGTACCCTCGCTTTCCGTCAGCGATACCACACCCCACGGAGCGCTCCACCAGCAGCGGATCCTTGGATGTCCATCACCTGGCTCAATCAACACCAGCTCGGTCGAGCCGCCGCCGATGTCGAAGATCAACGCCGGGCCGTCGCCCGGTTCGATCAACGTATGGCAACCGAGCACCGCCAGCTGCGCCTCTTCTTTGGGAGAGATGACGTCGAGCAGGATTCCGGTCTCCCGCCGGACCCGCTCGATGAACTCCCGGCCATTGGCGGCGCGGCGGCAGGCTTCAGTCGCGACGGAGCGCACCAGCGAGACCTTGCGGCGCCGGAGCTTGTCGGCGCAAACCCCGAGCGCGGACACCGCCCGGTCCATTGCGTCAGTCGACAGCCGGCCGCTCTGTGAGAGCCCCTCCCCTAGCCGTACGATCCGGGAGAATGCGTCAACCACCGTAAAACCACGATTGTCAGGCCGCGCGATGAGCAGACGACAATTATTCGTGCCCAGGTCGATCGCGCCGTAGGTGCGAGAGTGCGTTATCCGTGGCGCCGACCGGTCCAGGATGGCGTCCCCTGCGTCTGGGACGCGAATTTTGGCGACACTCTGCGCCATGAACAACGCCCGTTCTCTATCCTGGGCTGGGCCTCTGCCTCAGCTGACTTGCTGCGATTAAACCGGAATCTTGGCGCAGGAGCAAGCCGGGCGGGCAGCGGTGGCGTTGACAGCCCGCCGGGCGCTTTCTATCTCGCCGGCGCCGCATTGCCCGATCGTCTAATGGTAAGACTACGGACTCTGACTCCGTCAATCGTGGTTCGAATCCACGTCGGGCATCCACCATCCGGCTTTCTGGCAACGCTGCCTTCACCGGATCGTCCTTGAATGGGACGGCTTCGTGTCGATGTTCGCGGCTCGGGTTGCCTCCAAAGGTGCCGGTCCTTATCCCTAGATGACCTTCATGGTTGGACAGGATGGTCCCGGTTTGGCGTCGATGCTCCACTTGAAGTCGCTGCTCATCAGAACTCCAGCGCGCTGGCTTGGGGAGGAGTTGCGGTGGAGAATGGGATGGTTCCATAGACGCCGCCACCCTGAGCTTCGTGAAATGCATGAAGAGGGCCGCCATGTGCCGGCCGTGCTCAGGATGCTGCTCAAGAACAATTCCCGCGGGGTGGACGTCGGCGCGCACATTGGCTCGTTCCTCGACACGATGATCCGAGTCGCTCCCAATGCCCGGCATTATGCGTTCGAGGCCTCGCCTCAGAAGAGCCAGTGGCTTAAGCGGCGCTTTCCGGAGGCCGAGGTGTTTGATGTCGCCGTATCGGACAAGCCGAGCGAAGTCGTATTCGAGGACGATAGCCGGCAGCCGGGCTACAGCCGGGTGCGCCGGGCAAACGAGCCTCAACGCGCCGGTCGATCCTACCGCGTTCGTGCTGTCCGGCTCGATGATGTGCTGCTGGACGGGCCCCCGATCGACTTCATCAAAATGGACATTGAAGGGGGCGAGCTGTTCGCATTGCGGGGCGCCCGATCCCTGATCGAACGCTCGCGGCCAGCGATCCTGTTCGAATGCGTTCCAGAACATGTGTTGGCGCCGATGGGCTATGGTCATGACGAGCTGTACGACCTGCTCACCGATGAGTTTGGCTACTCGGTG
>CBFGZJ010000173.1:0-4402 GCA_965653215.1 uncultured Sphingomonas sp.
GCCCCGCGATTAACGTCGGCCTGTCGGTCAGCCGCGTCGGTTCGGCTGCTCAGACCAAGGCGATGAAAAAGGTCGCCGGGTCGATCAAGCTTGAGCTCGCCCAGTATCGCGAGATGGCGGCGTTCGCGCAGTTCGGTTCGGACCTCGATGCCTCGACCCAGCGCCTGCTGGCTCGCGGCGCCCGGCTGACGGAGCTGCTGAAGCAGCCGCAATTCAGCCCGATGCCGGTCGAAGAGCAGGTTGCCTCGATCTATGCCGGCACCCAAGGCTTCGTCGACGCGGTCGATGTTCAGGACGTGGTGCGCTACGAGAGCGCGATGTTGTCCTACCTGCGGTCGGAGCATGGCGATATCCTCAAGTCGATCCGCGATACCAAGCAGCTCGACGATGATTCCGCAGCCAAGCTCAAGGACGCGCTCGGCGCGTTCGGCAAGCAGTTCGCGTAAGGCATAGCCGGCGATGGCCAGCCTCAAGGCATTGAAGCTTCGCATCGGCTCGGTGAAGTCGACGCAGAAGATCACCAAGGCGATGAAGATGGTCGCCGCGGCCAAGCTGCGCCGTGCCCAGCAGAATGCCGAAGCTGGCCGGCCCTACTCGGCCCGGATGGCCGAAGTCGTCGGATCGCTGGCGGCGAGGATCACAGTCGGTCCGCAAAGTCCCAAGCTGATTGCTGGGACCGGACGCGATGATGTCCACCTGATCGTCGTTGCGACCGGTGACCGCGGCCTGGCCGGGGCATTCAACACCAACATCGTTCGCGCCGCGCGGCGCAAGGCTGACGAGCTGCTTGCCGCTGGCAAGACCGTTCACTTCTACCTGATTGGGCGCAAGGGCCGACCGGTTATCCAGCGTTTCTATCCGGGCGCGATCGTCGGGCAATACGACACCAGCGCGATCAAGACCCCGGCCTACGCGGATGCGCAGTCGATCGCGCATGAGATCGCCGAGCGCTTCGCCGAGGGACGGTTCGACGTCGCCCACCTCGCCTACTCCAACTTCCGCTCCGTGCTCGCCCAGGAGCCGACGGTCGACCAGATCATTCCGGTCGTGCCTGCCGCGCCCGCCAAGGACCGCTCGGCGGCTCCAAGCGCCGCCGTGGAATATGAGCCGAACGAGGAGGACATCCTCGCGGACCTCCTTCCGCGCAATCTCACCGTGCAGATCTATCGCGCGATGCTCGAAAATCAGGCGGGTTTCTACGGCTCGCAGATGACCGCGATGGACAATGCCACCCGCAACGCCGGCGACATGATCAACCGGCTTTCGATCCAGTATAACCGCCAGCGCCAGGCGGCGATCACCACCGAACTCGTCGAAATCATCTCGGGCGCAGAAGCGCTCTAACGAACTTTCAAGGCAAGGAACGAAACCATGGCCACCGCCGCCCCGACCAAGCCCCGCAGCACCAAGGCCGCTTCAAGCAGCCAGCAGAGCGCCCAGACCAGCAATCTGGTCGGCCGCGTCGCCCAGGTGATCGGCGCCGTCGTCGACGTTGCGTTCGACGGCGAGCTTCCTCCGATTCTCGGCGCTCTTGAAACAGACAACAACGGGGTCCGCCTGGTTCTGGAAGTCGCTCAGCACCTCGGCGAGAACGTAGTCCGCACCATCGCGATGGATTCGACTGAGGGCCTCACCCGTGGCCAAACCGTGAACTCCACGGGATCACAGATCCGCGTTCCCGTCGGCCCGAAGACCCTCGGCCGGATCATGAATGTCATCGGCGAGCCGATTGACGAGCGCGGCCCGATCGGCAGCGACCTGTCCGCCCCGATTCACGCCGACGCACCTGCGTTCGTCGATCAGTCAACTGAAGCCAGCATCCTCGTCACCGGGATCAAGGTCATCGACCTGCTCGCTCCCTACGCCAAGGGCGGCAAGATCGGCCTGTTTGGCGGCGCCGGGGTCGGCAAGACCGTGCTCATCCAGGAGCTGATCAACAACATCGCCAAGGGCCACGGCGGCGTGTCCGTGTTCGCCGGCGTCGGCGAGCGCACCCGCGAAGGCAACGACCTCTATCACGAGTTCCTCGATGCCGGGGTCATCGCCAAGGATGCCGACGGCAACCCGACGCCGGAAGGATCAAAGGTGGCGCTCGTGTTCGGCCAGATGAACGAGCCGCCGGGAGCGCGCGCCCGCGTCGCCCTGTCCGGCCTCACCCAGGCGGAATATTTCCGCGACCAGGAAGGGCAGGACGTGCTCTTCTTCGTCGACAACATCTTCCGCTTCACCCAGGCGGGCTCGGAAGTGTCAGCGCTGCTCGGCCGCATTCCCTCCGGGGTGGGTTATCAGCCGACCCTGGCGACCGACATGGGCGGCCTGCAGGAGCGCATTACCTCAACCAACAAGGGCTCGATCACCTCCGTGCAGGCGATCTACGTGCCCGCCGACGACTTGACCGATCCCGCACCGGCAACGTCCTTCGCCCACCTCGACGCGACAACGACGCTCAGCCGCGCGATCTCGGAGCTTGGCATTTACCCGGCCGTCGACCCGCTCGACTCCGTCAGCCGCGTGCTTACTCCAGCGGTCGTCGGCCAGGAGCATTATGAGGTCGCCCGCGCCGTCCAGGAGACGCTGCAGAAGTACAAGAGCCTGCAGGACATCATCGCCATTCTCGGCATGGATGAGCTCAGCGAAGAGGATAAGCTGGTCGTCAGCCGCGCTCGCAAGATCCAACGCTTCCTGTCCCAGCCGTTCCACGTCGCTGAAGTGTTCACAGGTATTCCGGGCAAGTTCGTGCAGGTCGAGGACACGGTGAAGTCGTTCAAGGCCGTCGTCAGCGGCGAGTATGACCATCTGCCCGAGGCCGCCTTCTACATGGTCGGCGGGATCGACGAAGCGGTCGCCAAGGCCGAGAAGCTGGCGCAGGAGGCGTAATGGCCGCCCTGCACTTCGAGCTGGTCACGCCCGAGAAACTGATTGCCTCGGACGACGTCTACATGGTCGTTGTCCCAGGCACGGAGGGTGAGTTCGGCGTCATGGCGGGGCATGCTCCATTCATGTCGACGCTTCGTGATGGAGAGCTTGCGATCTATCGGAGCAGCGGCAGCGAAGCGGAGCGGATTGCGGTCAGCGGCGGGTTCGCCGAAGTCAGCGATCGCGGCCTGACGGTGCTCGCCGAAAGCGCCGGCTGAGAGAGCCGACCGTCTAAAATCCACACGGTTAGCTTTTTCTCAAAGTTTGACCGCTAGTCACCGGCCAGTCTCTTTGAGAGTGGACACGGGAACAGCTGGTCATGAATGCATTCGGCAAGCGGAACGGAGTTGGCGGCGGCGGATCGCGACCGTCATTCGGCGTAGCGCGCCCGATGAAGGCTCCGACCGGCCCAGCCGTTCTGGCCGAGAGTGAGCAGTTCCCGCCGATTGAAGATCTCGTTGCCGCAGTACCAGCTGAACCGGGGGCGCCGATGGGCGCGATGGATCGCCTCAACAGCCGGCAGAATGCAAGTGGCGACCAAGGGGTCAGCAAGCAGGAGGGCTTCGAAGCCTCCGTCCACAAGATCAAGGAACAGGTCCTCCCCCGCCTGCTCGAGCGGGTTGATCCCGAAGCCGCGGCAACGCTCGGCAAGGAAGAGCTTGCCGAAGAGTTCCGCCCGATCATCAGCGAGGTCCTGACGGAGCTCAAGATCAACCTCAACCGGCGCGAACAGTTCGCGCTCGAGAAGGTGCTGGTCGACGAACTGCTTGGCCTTGGACCGCTCGAAGAGCTCCTGGCGGACCCGGCCATCAGCGACATCATGGTCAACGGCCCGCAGCAAACCTTTGTCGAGCGCAAGGGCAAGCTCGAACTGGCTCAGATCCAGTTTCGTGACGAAGAACATCTGTTCCAGATCGCTCAGAGAATCGTCAACAAGGTGGGCCGCCGGGTCGACCAGACGAGCCCGTTGGCCGACGCCCGCCTCCAGGACGGCAGCCGCGTCAACGTCATCATCCCGCCGCTCAGCCTGCGCGGGACTGCGATCTCCATCCGTAAATTCTCGGAAAAGCCCATCACGCTCGACATGATGCGCGGGTTCGGCTCGATGTCCGAGAAGATGGCCACCGTACTAAAAATCGCCGGCGCCAGCCGGATGAACATCGTGATCTCGGGCGGCACTGGCTCGGGTAAAACGACCATGCTCAACGCCTTGTCGAAGATGATCGACCCGGGCGAGCGTGTGATCACGATCGAAGACGGTCATCAACGCTCTGCGTATGCGTCCTGACCGAATCATCCTGGGCGAAATTCGTGGATCGGAGTGCTTCGATCTGCTCGCCGCCATGAACACGGGCCACGACGGATCGATGGCTACGCTTCACTCCAACAGCCCGCGCGAATGCCTCGCGCGTATGGAAAACATGGTCATGATGTCGGACATCAAGATCCCGAAGGAAGCGATCTCTCGCCAGATCGCGGATTCGGT
>CBFGZJ010000174.1:0-4384 GCA_965653215.1 uncultured Sphingomonas sp.
GGGCAGGGCGCACAGGAACAGCACTCCGATCCACAGCGGCTGCGGAAGAAGACCGGGGACCACCGCCGCGAAGCCGAGCCCGATCAGCGGGAACACCAGGAATGTTGCGGCCAGGATGGTGAGGTGCAGTCGCCAGTGCAGCAGCGCCCCGATCACCGCGTCCCGCGACAGGCGCACGCCATGAAGGAAGAACAGCAGCACGATGGCGGCGGTCGTGAATACATCCGCGACCGTGGCGAATTGACCCCTCGCGGGGAGCAGGCTGGCAAGAATGACTGTCCCCGTCAGCACCAGAATGAACGGGTCCGGCACCAGCCGGCGAAGCAGCGTGATCAAGTCGTGATTCCTTAGCGCGGTCCGCAAGGATCAGGCGTCCGGCGGATGGCTACCCGGCCAGCTGCGCAGCAACCGCGGATTCTGCTATCGATTGTGCCTCTTCGACGACGCGAGGCTCCTATGACCTATTGGGAATTCAAGGGTCGCGAATTGGTGAACTGCACCTGTGAATATGGCTGCAATTGCCAGTTCAACGCCTTGCCGGACAAGGGCCATTGTCATGCAGTCGCCGGAATCCAGATCGATGAAGGGCGGCACGGCGATATTTCGCTCGACGGGTTGTGCATCGCGGTCATCTTCAAATGGCCCGGGCCGATCCACGAGGGCAACGGAGAGGCAATCGCGTTTGTCGATGAACGTGCAGATGAGGGGCAGCGCGACTCATTGCTGCGGATTATGAGCGGGCAGGACACCGATCCGTTCGCGACCATGTTCGCGGTGTTCGCCTCCACCCTATCCACCATGCATCCCCCGGTTTTCACGAGGATCGACTTCGAGGTTGATGTTGAAGGCCGGCGCGGCCGGCTGCGGGTGCCCGGCTATATCGAAACCAAGGGCGAGCCGATCCGCAACAAGGTGACGAACGCGGAATCGCGAGTCCAGATCTGGCTACCGGATGGGTTCGAATATGAGGTTGCGGACATCGGCAGTGCCTCAAGCAGGACGTCGGGGCCGGTCCAGGTCGAATTCAGCGACACCTATGCCCAGTTCGCCAACCTGCACCTCAACAGTCATGGCGTGGTGCGCAGCTGAGCGAGTCTGTGCCGGACGCGACATTTGCTGAGCGGGTTGCCCTTCGCACCCGAGGGGTGACGATTGGCGGACTGGCGCTGCTGTCGGCACTGGCCTGGCTGTATCTTCTTTCAGGTGCGGGAATGCCGGCGATGCCGGGCATGACCGCAATGGCTGCCGGGTGGCCGACGATCGCGACGATGTGGGCCGCGATGATGATCGCGATGATGCTGCCGAGCGCCGCTCCGGTGATCCTGCTCTACGGGAAGGTGCAACGGACCTCAGCCGGGGGAAATGTCGGCGCGCTCACCCTTGCCTTCCTCGCGGGTTACCTCGCCTGCTGGACGGCTTTCGCGGCGCTCGCGGCTCTTCTTCAGCTTGAGCTTCAACGCGGCGCGCTGGCCTCCTCCATGTCGATGGCGCTCACTAGAGGCCAGGCGGCGGCGGGACTGCTGGTTGCTGCCGGCGTCTACCAGCTGACTCCGCTAAAGGATGCCTGTCTTGGCCGGTGTCGCTCGCCCGCCCAGTTTCTGAGCCGCCACTACCGACCCGGCGTGACGGGCGCAGCCAGGCTGGGCCTACTTCACGGCGCTCACTGCGTCGGCTGCTGCTGGCTGCTGATGGCCTTGCTGTTTGTCGGAGGGGTCATGAACCTGCTCTGGATCGCGGGGCTGACGCTGCTTGTCGCGGCAGAGAAGCTGCTGGCCAAGGGACGAGCGCTGGCGCGCATCGCCGGAGCGGCGATGATTGCCTGGGGCGCAGCGATTCTCCTGTTGTGAGCGCTAGGCCTTGGCCTGAGTCTTGAGCAAGTAACGTGCGCTCGCCTCGGCCGCCGACATTCTGCTCGTCGTGAACGGTGGTTCCTGCTCGACAAAGAATTCGGTGATCCCCGCCTTGCGCGCGGCAGGAATGATGCGTGGCCAGTCGAGGGTGCCAGATCCGATGGTCGCTGGGGCCATTTCGAAAGCATAGTTCGGGACCGTCGCTGCCGTGATATCCTTGACGTGCATCAGCCGGAAGCGGCCGGGGTGCTGGGCGAGCACCTTAATGGGGTCGAGTCCGGCTGCACCCACCCAACCCGCATCCAGCTGGAAGTCGACGATCGCCGGGTCGGTGTGCTGCATCAGCAATTGAAATGGCGTTGTCTTGCCGAGCGGCCGGAACTCGCAATTATGATTGTGATAGAAAAAGCGCACGCCCGCCTTGCGCAGGACCGCGCCCTTCTCATTGAGGAGAGCCGCGGTGCGCTTCCAGTCATCCTCAGTCATCTCAGCAGCGATGCGGGTCAGCTGCACCTGGATCGGGCCGCCTGCCGCGAGCTTGGGTGAGAAGGGGAAGATCGACAGGCCGGCCTGACGGACTCCGGTTGCGGTCAGATTGTCGACCAGGCGCTTGAACCGTTCGCCAGCCTCAGGGAGGAATGCGGTCGCGTCGAGGTGGAGGCTCGTGCAGGTCAACCCATGCGCCTTGGCGGCCTCGCGCAACCCTGGCCGATTGAGCCGGGTGAGATCGCATTCAAAGCGGCGGTAGCCCGCTTTGGCGAGCGCTGCGAACAACGCCTTGGGGTCCGACGCGAACTCGCCCCCGAGGGTATAAAGCTGAAGGCCGAGGGGTCGATCGGTGACGTTGAACAGCGCGGGCGACGCGGCTTTGGCGCTGAGCGGAATTCCGATCACCGCCGCACCGCCGATTGCCGCTCCTATTGCCTGCCGCCGGGTCAGAATCATCAGGCCACTCCTCATCACGCGCTGCTTTTCTGCTGACTAGCTACCGCGACTTAGGGCTTCACGGAAGCGCGGTTTGCGAGCCGGCCGGATTAAACCCCAAAACCCCCGGAGACGGAGATATGCTGCCCTGTCACATAGCTTGCCTCGTTGGAGGCGAAAAACACGCAAGCCTGACCGATTTCCTCCGCTGTTCCCAGGCGCTTGAGACAGAGCAGGCGATAGGTGTTGTCCATCCAGCGCTGGTCGATCTGGCCGGTCTGGGTCAGTTCATGCAGCTGTCCGGCGTCGATCACTCCGACCAGCACGGAGTTGGCGCGAATGCCGTAGCGGCCTTCTTCCTTGGCGATCCCCTTCACCAGCTGCTCGTTCGAGGCCTTGACCGCGACCGACATTCCGTCGCGCTGCGGCCACCAGTCATGCCCGGCTGATCCAAGCGTAACAAAGCTGCCGCCGCCCTGCTCGCGCATATGGGGGACGATCGCCTGAACCGCAGCGAGAAAGCCGTGCACCTCGACCTCGAACGCATGGCGCCATTCTTCAAGCGGAGTCGACGTCAGGTAGCGTTGGTTGACCAGCGGCCCAGCCGCCCAAATCACGCTGTGGATTCGGCCATGGTTTGCAATGGCATCGTCGATCGCAGCCCGCACGCTGGCCGAGTCAGTCACGTCGGCCTGGTGACTGGTTGCTCGCCGGCCAATGTCTCGCGCATCTGCCGCGACCTGTTCCGCCCGTTTTGCATTGCCGCGATAGACGATCGCAATATCGCTGCCTGAGCTTGCGAACACCTGCGAAATGCCGCTGCCGATGCCGCCGCTGCCGCCAAACAGCATCGTGCAGCCTTCAGGAAATGTCGCCAAAGCTTCTCCCTTTCTTGGTTCGCTGTCTTATCTGGTCTGCTCGCGTGGCCGGCCGCGCCATTCCTGGGTCATCTCTCCCATGTCGAACGGCCGGATCATCATCAGCACTCCGCTCCAATCACGACCGGCAAGCTGAGCTGCCTGTTCCTGCTCGCCGATAACATGAATGTCGCCACGCAGCGCTTCGAACAGGGCATGGACCCGGTCGCGTCCGGTTTCGCTCATCAGCACGATGTCGGAGACATAAAGAGCATCGGGAGAGCCGAAGTCCATTGACATGAATAATGGTTTGACCGTGCGCTGAAAGGCAATGGACAAAGGCCCGCCGCGGCGCCAGCGCACGAGCCTGTCCATTTTTGAGCGAATCTTCCCGCGTCGAGGAGCCTCGATCAGGCCAAGCCGCTCCAGGCGCTCAAGGTGGCTGTCCAGCCGCTCCGCGGGCAGGCCGAACTCGTCCTCGAGCTGACGCCGCTGCGCGCCGTGCAAGATTGCGAAGAAGACGAGGGCCAAGCCACGGTCGGCAGCCAGCACCCGCTCCTGCGCAAGCGTGAAAATCTCCTGCCGGTCGTCGTCGGCGCGGCTCACCAGATCACGGGGGTCCAACTCGGCGATCGCGCAGATTTCATCCAGCCGATCGAGCGTCAGTCCATCGCCGCGCAGCCACCGCCACACCGTCGGCTCAGCCACTTTCAATTCCTCCGCAAGCCGGCTGACACGCAGCCCGCGCGCTTT
>CBFGZJ010000175.1:0-4379 GCA_965653215.1 uncultured Sphingomonas sp.
AGCTGCGCGTGGCGAGCTGCCTGCCGAGGCAATCAGTGCGATTGAACTCGCCTATCGCAACGTCACGGCTTTCCACCAGAGCAGCATGCCGGACGACATCTCCGTTCAGACCATGCCTGGCCTAACGGTTCGCAAGGTTTGGCGCGCGATGGACCGCGTCGGAATCTATGTGCCGGGTGGCAAGACGCCCTTGTTCTCGTCACTACTCATGCTCGCGATTCCGGCGAGGGTCGCGGGAGTCGGAGAGATCGTCGCCGTGACACCGCCCCGTGCCGGCGGTGGCATCGACCCGGCGATCGCTTTGGCGGCTGATCTGTGCGGCCTTGACCGCATCTGGACCGTTGGTGGAGCGCAGGCGATCGCGGCCCTGGCGTTCGGCGCGGGCGACATCCCGGCAGTCGCCAAGATTTGCGGGCCGGGGAACGCGTGGGTCGCGGAAGCAAAAGCGCTGGTTGCAAGCATGCCGGGCGGACCGGCGATCGACATGCCTGCTGGCCCCAGCGAGCTGCTGGTCATTGCGGATGATAGCGCCGATGCACGGCTGGTCGCCGCCGATCTGCTCAGTCAGGCGGAGCACGACCCGGCGGCGCAGGTGATCCTGGTTGCCACCTCGACCGGCCTTGCCGATCAGGTGCAGTCGGAAGTCGAAGGTCAGATTGACCTGCTGCCACGGGCGGAGATTGCGCGGGCATCGTTGCGCAACGCCCGCCTGATCCTGTGCGATCAGCTGAGCGATGCCGTGGAGATCGCCAACCTCTACGCGCCTGAGCATTTGTCACTCGCGGTGGATGAATTCGACGATCTGATCCCGCAAGTCCGTAACGCCGGGGCGGTTTTCGCCGGCGGAATGGCCGCGGAGAGTTTCGGCGATTATCTTGCCGGGTCGAGCCATGTTCTCCCCACCGATGGGGCGGCGCGGGCCTATGGCGGCATCTCCTGCTACAGCTTCCTGGGCCGACCGCGACCCTGGCCCGGCTGGAGGGACTGGAAGCGCACGCCCGCGCCGCGGAAATGCGCGCGGAGGTCGCATGACGAGCCTTGCCGAACGGATTGCGCGACCGGAAATCCTCGGGCTTCCGCCAGTCGATATCGCCGCCAACCAGGCGGGCGCGGCGATCGGCATGTCGATCAAGCTCGACGCGAACGAGAATCCCTATTCATCGCTCGTGGCCTGGGCCGGTGGGATCAATCGCTACCCGGAGCCGCAACCTGCCAAACTGCGGGCGGTGATAGCCGCGCTATATGGCGTTGAGGTCAGCCAACTTCTGGTCACCCGCGGCAGCGATGACGCGATTGATCTACTGTGTCGGACCTTTTGCAGTCCAGGCGTGGATTCGATTTCTGTCTGTCAGCCGACCTTCTCAGCTTACGCCCAGTTCTCGCTGATCCAGGGCGCACGAGTCATCGAAACGCGGTTGGACGAGAATTTCGACTTCTCCGCCGACAGTTTTCTCAAGCAACTTGGCGGCGAGAAATCGCTCAAGCTCGCCTTCCTGTGCACGCCGAATAATCCGACCGGAAACTCGATACCCGCAAGGGAGATTTTTCGCGTTGCCGAAGCGTTGCCAAACACACTGATCGTCGTCGACGAAGCCTATATCGAATTTTCGGACGAGCCGAGCATGACTCGAGAGATCGGGACGCGCGAAAACCTCGTCGTGCTGCGCACATTGTCGAAGGCCTATGGCCTGGCCGGAGCGCGTGTCGGCGCGCTGATCGCCGAGCAGAGCATCATTGATCTTTGCGCCCGCGCGACTCACCCCTACCCGCTTCCCTCGCTGTCGATTGATGCAGCGCTGACCGCGCTCGATCCCTCGCGCCGACCGCTCCACCAGGAGCGCATCGGTAGGATGATCGCCGACCGCGACCGGCTCGCCGCGATCATTGCCGAAGCGCCGTGGGTGAAGAACATGCGCACTGGCGCCAACTTCTTCTTCTGCGAAGTTGATGATCCGGCCGAATTGGCGGAGACACTGCGCGCTGCCGGCGTGAGAGTTCGCTTCCGGCCGAATGCTGCGCCGGGCGGCGTTCGCGTGAGCGTTGGCACCGATTCCGAGAATCAGGCGCTGCTTGCCGCGCTCGGCCTGGCTGAAGCGGATCAGGGAAGCCGCCGCGGTGAGGTTGTGCGCGACACCAAGGAGACTCGGATCGGGGTCGTGGTCGACCTTGATCGTGCGGAGCCGCGCCGGATCGCAACTGGTGTGCCCTTCTATGATCACATGCTGGATCAGGTCGCGGCGCATGGCGGCTTCTCGCTGATCCTCGCCTGCGAAGGGGATCTTGAGATCGACGCTCACCACAGTGTCGAGGACATCGCCATCGCCTTCGGACAGGCGCTGAATAAGGCGCTTGGCGACAAGCGCGGGATCGGACGGTTCGGCTTCGCTCTGCCGATGGATGAGGCGGAAGCTCAGGTGCTGATCGACGTTTCCGGACGCCCGTATTGCCAGTTCGACGGTGAGTTCAGCGCCAGTCACATCGGCGATTATCCAACCGAAATGACTGCCCACGTGTTTCGTTCAATCGCCGACAGCCTCGGCGCGGCGATCCACGTCCGCGTGACCGGCGACAATGATCATCACAAGACCGAGGCCTGCTACAAGGCATTCGGACGAGCATTGCGCACCGCCATCGCCCGAGACGGTTCCGCGGCCCTGCCAAGCACCAAGGGTGTCCTATGACCCTGGCGATCGTCAATTTTGACTATGGCAATGTCGAATCGATCCGCCTCGCCTTCGCCCGTCTCGGGATCGCGGCGGACCTGGTGTCGACTCCGGAAGAAGTCATGCGTGCCGAGCGGCTGGTGCTGCCCGGCGTGGGCGCGGCCGGGTTCGCGATGCAGCGCATCCGGGACGCCGGTCTCGAACAGCCGCTCAAGCAATTTGAACGCCCGCTGCTCGGGATTTGCCTCGGCATGCAGCTGCTGTTCGAGTCGAGCGATGAGGCTGATGCGGAGTGTCTCGGATTGATCCCCGGACGGGTGAGCCGGATGACGTCGGAGCCTGGCCGCCCGGTTCCCCATATGGGCTGGAGCAAGCTTGAGCAGGTCAGTTCCGGCCTCGGTCTGAGTGATGGCGATTATGTCTATTTCGCGCACAGCTTCGCTTGCCCCAACAGTGCGGCGACTGCCGCAGTGACCGACTATGGACAGCGGATCCCGGTCGCGGTGCGGCAAGGCAATCTGACCGGCGCGCAATTTCACCCCGAACGCTCGGCCGAGCCGGGCGCGAGCTTCTTGAAGGCGTTTCTCGAGCAATGATCATCTATCCGGCGGTGGACCTGATGGCGGGCCAATGCGTCCGCCTTCGCCAGGGCGACTTCGACGACCGCACCAGCTATTCGAGCGATCCGGCCGCCGCCTTGCGCGGCTTCGCCGATGCGGGGGCAGAATGGGCGCACATCGTCGATCTCGACGGTGCGAAAGCCGGCAAGCCGGTACAACATGATCTGATCGCTACGCTTGCCGCACACGCCCCGCTCAAGCTCCAGGTTGCCGGCGGGTTCCGGGCTGCGGATCAAGTCGCGCGGATGCTCGACGCCGGGGTTGGGCGGGTGGTCATCGGCAGCCTTGCGCTCAAGGACCCGGAAGCCACACGCGCGCTGTTCGACAGGTTCGGAAGCGAGCGGATCACCCTCGCTCTGGATGTGTCGATCATTGATGGTCAACCGATCGTCGCCGGACATGGCTGGACCGAAAGCAGCGGCCGAACCCTTGCCGACGTGCTGTCAGACTATCCCGACGCAATGCATCTGCTGGTCACCGACATTGCTCGGGACGGGATGTTGACCGGGCCCAATGTCGCGCTGATCGGCCAGCTCGCCCGTGACTACCCGGGCCAGCAGGTGCAGGCGTCGGGCGGTGTCGCGCAGCTGTCCGACATTCCGGAACTGGTAGCCGCCGGTGCCGCTGGAGCGGTCATCGGCAAGGCGATCTGGGAAGGGCGGTTCACGGTCGAGGAGGCGGTGACGAATGGTTGCGCGTAGGATCATTCCCTGCCTCGACGTGAAGGATGGCCGCGTGGTCAAGGGTGTCCAGTTCCGCGACCATCGCGACGCCGGCGACATCATCGACAACGCCTTGCGCTATCGCGACGAGGGCGCGGACGAGCTGGTGTTCTACGACATCACCGCCAGCGCCGAGGGACGCGGGCTGGACATCGGGTGGATCAAGCGCGTCGCAGCGGTAATCGATATCCCCTTCGCGGTGGCTGGCGGAATTCGCGGTCGCGATGCCGCTGCGGCCTGCCTCGACAATGGCGCGGACAAAGTGTCGATCAACTCCCCGGCACTCGAACGGCCGGACCTGATTGACGAGCTGGCGGACGCTTTCGGAAGCCAGTGCGTGGTCCTTGGAGTCGATAGCTTGGCGCGTCCAGACG
>CBFGZJ010000176.1:0-4378 GCA_965653215.1 uncultured Sphingomonas sp.
GGATGACGCCTGCTACCTGACCATGATTCGTTTGGCGGCGGGCGATCTCGGACAAGAGGATTTCGCGACGTGGTTGCGCGCGAACTCGCAACGGCGTTGAAACCTAGTCGGGCATCGGTACGCGCACCCAGCCTTCCATCAATACGCGTGCGCTGCGGCTCATGATCGCCTTGGTGACCGTCCATTGGCCGTCGCGCTGTTCGGCCTTCGCGCCGATCGTCGCTCCTTCCCAGGTGCCATGGGGCCGTAAAGCCCTTGCAGGCTACCTCGGCAACCATCCGGAGCAGTGGCGTCGTCATGATGCGGTCGCGCTGATCGAGGATCGCGCCAGGCTGGACGAAGTGCTGGTCGATATTGGGACCGCCGATCCGTTTCTTGCGCAAGAACTTCGACCTGAGCTGCTGGAGCAGGCCTGCGCGGACGCTGGGATTCAGCTGACGCTTAACCGCCGCATCGGGTACGACCACAGCTATTACTTCATTTCGACCTTCATGGCGGACCAGCTGCGCTGGCATGCCAGCCGATTGCGGGGCTGACTTCAAGTCAAGCGGCCAAGCTCGGCTCTTCGGGTTCCGGAGGGTAGATCGACGGCTTGCCTGGATCGTAGACCCGGGTCAGCAAATCGATGAAGGCCGTGTCCGTGATCGGATCCGTCGGAGTGGTGAATTTCTCGCCGCGCGAACGTAGGTCACGGATGAAAATGTCGAACACCTGCTCGTGCGTCAGGTCGTCACTATGATCGAGGCTGACCTTGAGCTCGTCATAATCCACGAAGATGTCGGCGCCCCAATGGATCAGGAAGCGCATCTCACTTGCCGGAATCTGCTGGATCACCTGATCACCGGTCGTGATCTGCCACCCGTCCGACGCCGGATCAGCCTGAAGCAGCGATTGGAAAGCGAGGCCCTTGGGATGGCGCAAGGCTGACGGACCATTGGCCTCAGCCGTGTGGTACATCATTTCATTCTCGACCACGACCGCCCGGCCCCACATCGGCGCGCGGATCTGCTTGGGTGCTGCCTGTGGCCCGTCCGGCCAATAGGTGAAGCCGCCGCCAATCCGTCCCTGGTAATACCAGGTGATGACCTGCGCCTTCTTCGATTTCCAGCGATTGAACAGGCCGGATTTGGCCATGATGTTCATCAGCCACACCGGAGCGGTGTGCATGCTGATCCCGCGGAACCGCGCGGCGTCCATGTGTGCAGCGTCGCCGCCCCGGCACGGCCCCTGAAGGTTGAACAGCATGTTCTCCGGGGTGGCATAGGCGGCGCCCCAATAGCCGCGTACCAAGTCGAGGAACTTGGTGTTGAAGAAGCAGTCCTCGATTTCCGGATGAAGGACCGTATGACCCTTGGCGAAGTAGCCGCGGAACACCGGGGTCAGGAACATGTCCCAGCTTGGCTTCACCCCCGCAGGCAATTGACCGGCAAGGCTGGCGACCACTTCCTCCGGCGACTTGAAATGCTGCGACAGGATCAGCGAGTGCGGTCCTTGGCGCCGAACCACATCAAGCATTCGCCGATGCTGGTCTTCGCTGAACGCATTCTCGATGATCCGCGGTTCGGCGACGGGACGAAGAACGGCCTTGGTCATCTCTCTCTCACTTACGGCGTTTCATTTTAGCAGAAACATGTCAACTTCGCAGTGGCTTAGTGAAGCTGGACGACCTCGATCAGATGATCCTCATTATCCCTCACGAACGCGACTTTCAGGCCGTGCTCCGGCAGTTCACGCATCGGGGTGGCGACGGTCCCTCCGGCGGCAGTCGCGCGCTCCAGGGTGGCGGCAAGGTCCAGCGTGGTGAAGCCCATGATCGACTCACCCGTCGGGGGTGCTGGCTGGTCCAATAGCTTGATCAGAATCAGAGAGGGGCCGCCAGCGGCCGTTGAGCGGAAGATGATTTCGTCGATCCCCCCGCCGTTCGTGGAAGACCGATCATGCGTCACCCGCTTCCAATCGGCGAGGCCGAACACCTTGCGGTAGAAGTCAGCGGTGCGTTCAAGATCACGCACCAGCAGCTTGCAAAAGCTGAAATGCGCCAACTCCGTTCCCGAAGGCGCCATCGTCTCGGTTGACGCTTGGTCCGCTTCGGGAGTGTCCGCGTTGAGCATGCATCCTCTCCTCAAGTCGCCGCTGTTTAACAACGTGCGTCCGATCTCTACGGCAGGCTTTCGCGTGCAGCAATTACGCATGGTGAGTAACTGCTTACTTTGCGATCAAACGCCCGAAAAGACCGATAAGCCGTCGAAGTTTGATCTGTAGGATCGGTGGTGCCGGTTGCAGGAATCGAACCCGCGACCTTCGGTTTACAAAACCGCTGCTCTACCAGCTGAGCTAAACCGGCGCGGTACCGCCAATGCGTCAAATGATACCGAAGGTCCACCCCTCGGTGCGCGCAAGCTCCGGCGTCAGCCCCGCAGGGCTGAAGGGCGCCAGCTCGGTCGCGAGCGCCCGCATTCCGGCAGCGGTGACGAGCGCATCCGTCTGATGGTCATTCGGTTCGAACCGGAGTTTCGTCGGCGGGCTGCCAAGCGCCACGAGCGCTTCGTTCAAGCCGCGGCGCGACCGCAGCTTTGTTCCGGCCAGCCCGGCCCGGCGCAAATAGATGCGCGTGTAGATTTCGACCACGACGCTACCGGTGTCCGGCACGGGATCCATCGGCCAGATCGCGACGCGTCCGCGCAAGCGATGCAATAGCCGCATCCCGGCAAAGCTCGCCTTGGCAACTTGCGCTGCCCCGATCGCGTCATAAGCCGACGCTGTCTTCCGGCCGCCCTGCGCGTTCAGTGCGGCATCGCAGCGGCGGAAGTGCATGAAGTCGGCCTTGGTGCCGTCCGCGAGCCCGAAATAGAAATGGTGGCGGTGCACCTGTTCAAGGAAGCTTGCGGCGCCGAGGTCTTCGTCGCGGCTGTGCGCATCGACATAGGCCCAGAATGACATGGCATCCTGCGGAACGTCCGGCTCGCCGGGCAGGTAGGAGCCACGTTCAGCGAAGGGGGGCGCGAAACTGAAGTCAAAGCCGAACAGGGTCGGCTCCTTTTCGGCGCGCCTGAGGAGCCAGTGAAGGACTTCCTCGCGCGACCAGATATGACCCGGCCGCACCAGTCGCGGCGGCTCGCGCCCGCGCGCTACGGCGATCGCAATCCCCTTGTGACGTCGGCCTTTCGCTCCGGACCAGTCAATCGCGACGAAGCTCGCGAAGCGCTCACTCACACGAGCGGGGGCTGGCTCTCGTCCGAAGTGCTTTCCCGCTTCAAGCGCCGCGGGGGAGCAGGCGGCAGGGAGGGAGCCTGTTCGGTCCATCGCTCAAGCATACGAGCGGCGGCGTCGCGGCCGCCCAGTCCGAAAGCCAGCGCGGTGGCGATGGCGGCGGAACCGAGGATCAGACCAAACGCCATCATCACAATCGTGTCGGCCAGGCCCATGAAGGTCAGGCCGATCGCCGTGAACAGGGCGATGATCGCATATTTGACGATGGTCTGGGCATAGCCTGCTTCGCCCGTGGAACTGCCCACCAGGTCCGACAGGATGCGCGCCAGGAACAGGCCGACCACGATGATGACCGTTCCGAAAATCACCTTGCCGCCCAGTTCGGTCACCTGGAACAGCAGCGCGGCGATGCTGTCGCCACCCAATTGCCGGGCCGCCTCGATCGCGGCCGCCAGCAGGATCGCGGTCATGGCGATCGACCCAACCACGCGCGATGGGCTTGAGGCGGACGGCATCATCCCCAGCGAACGCACCGTATTATCGAATCCGAGCCCCGGCAGGACAGTCTCGATCATTGTCTTGACCAACCGGCCGATCAGAAAGGCTATCGCCAGCCACACCACCGCCGCGAGCACCCGCGGAATGGCGAGCGCAATAGTGTTCAGCATGTTGGTCGCCGGGTCGCTGATCGCCGAGACCTGGAGAATCTGCAGCGCGCCGATCGCGGCGAAGATCAGGATCGTGGCATAGACGGTCACACCAGCGGCACGGGCTATGCTGCCGCGCACCGGCGAAGTGCCTTCGCTCGCGATCCCAGTCGAGTCCACCGCGACGGGAGGCTCGCTGATGCCAAGGCCAGCACGGCCAAGCAGCCGCTCGAGGTTGAGGGCGCCCAAAAACGCCTCGACCACCTGCCGCACGATCCGGGCCAGAATCAGCCCGGCGAAGAAGAACAGCGCGGCGCCGATCAGCCGCGGTAGGAACGCGAACACCTCATTGGTGAGGTTGGTCACGGGAGTCAGCACGCCTGACAGGCCGAGCGGCTGCAGTGCCGCGATCAGACCCACCAACCACACCAGCCAATAGGCGAGCCGACCAATTTCGGCGCCGACTGATTCCCCGCCGGTCGAAGGATGCCGTTTCAACACCGGAACCCGGTCGATCCCCT
>CBFGZJ010000177.1:0-4378 GCA_965653215.1 uncultured Sphingomonas sp.
CCGGAGCCAATCACGCCGATCGCTGCGGACAGTAACGCCACATAGTCATCGCGGCTGACGGTGACCGCTCCGAAGCTGGCGAGATGGTCGGTCATGAATTGGCAATCGAGCAGGGTGAAATGACCAACCTTGAGCCGCGCGATCAGCCACGCGAGCGCGACCTTTGACGCATCGGTGGCCCGGCTGAACATGGATTCGCCAAAGAACGCGCGCCCCAGCCGCACTCCATAGAGGCCGCCGACCAGCTCACCGGAGCGGCTTCTCACCTCGATGGAATGGGCGTGTCCCGCATGATGGAGAGCAAGCATGCCCTGCTCGATATCCGCATTGATCCAGGTTTCCGGCCGGTCGGCGCAAGCGGAGATCACCGCCGTGAAATCACGGTCGCGAGTGACTTCGAACGTGCCGGCGCGGATCCGCTTCGCGAGCGAGCGTGAGAGGTGGAAGCGATCGAACGGGAGGATTGCGCGGTCTCTCGGCTCGACCCAGAACAACTCGTCGGCATCCCGACTGTCCGCCATCGGGAAAATGCCAGCCGCATAGGCGCGAAGCAGCGTTTTGGTGTTCAGCCGAGTCATGCCGCTTTAGCGGTTACTCGCCCGCCTGCGCAAAGCGACAGGCCGACTTCCGAGCCGCATCTCCCGATCAGAGGATTTCGCGCACCCGTTCCTGCGGACGAGCAAGGATCACGCCCTTGTCGGTCTCGACCAGCGGCCGCTCGATCAACATCGGGTTCTGGACCATCGCATCGAGAATCGAGTCATCGGAAACGAAGTCTTCGAGCAGCCCGAGTTCCGCGGCGAGAGGTTCCTTGGCGCGAAGCCCCTGGCGCGGCGAAATGCCGGCGCTTCGATAGAGTCGCTCCAGTTCCTCGCGCGTAGGCGGATGCTTCAGATATTCGACGATGGTGACGTCCGCTCCGGTTTCGCGCAGGATGTCGAGCGTCTTGCGCGAAGTGCCGCACTTTGGATTGTGGTAGATGGTGGCTTTCATACAATTCTCTCGGATGATCAGGCGGGATTCTCTTCCAGCCACTGTTCAAGCCACTTGATGGTATAGTCGCCGCTCAGAAAAGCCGGGTCGCGCACGATCCGCTGGTGCAGCGGGACGGTGGTCTTCATGCCCTCCACCACAAACTCCTCGAGCGCCCGCTTCAGGCGCATGATCGCCTCGTCGCGGTCCAGGCCATAGACAATCAGCTTGCCGATCATGCTGTCGTAGTAGGGCGGCACCTTATAGCCGGTGTACAGCCCGCTATCGACGCGTACGTGCATCCCGCCTGGTGGGACATAGTTCAGAACGGTGCCGGGCGAGGGCGCGAAGGTCTGCGGGTCTTCGGCATTGATGCGGCATTCGATCGCATGACCCCGCTTCTTGACGTCTGCTTGAGTCATCCCGAGGCCATCGCCATTCGCGACCCGAATTTGTTCGCGGACGAGGTCGATTCCGGTAATCATCTCCGTCACCGGATGCTCAACCTGCAGCCGGGTGTTCATCTCGATGAAGTAGAATTCGCCATCCTCGTAGAGGAATTCGATTGTGCCGGCGCCGCGATAGCCCATGTCGGCCATCGCACTGGCAACCAGATTGCCCATGCGATCCCGCTCGTCTCGCGAAATTGCGGGAGAGGGAGCTTCTTCGATCACTTTCTGGTGGCGGCGCTGGATCGAGCAATCGCGCTCCCACAAGTGTACGGCATTGCCTTTGCCGTCGCCGAACACCTGGAATTCGATGTGGCGGGGATTGCCGAGATATTTTTCCATGTAGACGGTGTCGTCGCCGAACGCCGAGCGCGCCTCCGACGCCGCCTGCATCATCAGGCTTTCCAGCTGATCTTCGGAGGGAACGACCTTCATGCCCCGTCCGCCGCCCCCTGAGGCGGCCTTGATCAGGACGGGATAGCCGATCTCGCGCGCAACCCGCTGCGCCTCTTCGACGCTTTCCAGCGGACCGTCGGACCCGGGGACCAGGGGAAGACCAAGCTTGGCCGCGGTCCGTTTGGCTTCGACCTTGTCGCCCATCACCCGGATGTGCTCGGGCTTGGGCCCCACCCAGATCAGATTGTGCCGCTCGACGATCTCGGCAAACTGCGCATTCTCACTGAGGAAGCCATAGCCTGGGTGGATGGCGTCGGCATGCACGACCTCCGCCGCCGCGATGATGTTCGGGATATTGAGGTAGGAGTCGGCCGCCGGGGGTGGACCAATGCACACCGTCTCGTCGGCGAGACGCACGTGCATCGCGTCGGCGTCGGCGGTTGAATGAACCGCGACGGTGCGAATCCCCATCTCATGAGCTGCGCGGTGGATGCGCAGCGCGATCTCCCCGCGATTGGCGATCAGGAGCTTTTGGATCGCCATCGGACCTATTCAATCACGATGAGAGGCTGATCAAACTCTACAGGCTGAGCGTCGGCAACAAGCACCTCCTTCACGACTCCGCCGACTGGAGCAGTAATCGGGTTCATCACCTTCATCGCTTCGATGATCAGCAACGTGTCGCCGGCCTTTACCGACTGACCGACCGCAGCGAAGGGCGCAGCACCCGGTTCGGCCGAGAGGTAGGCGGTTCCGACCATCGGCGATTTCACCGCATTGGCAGGCGGTGCGGCCTCCTGTGCGGCTGCCTGCGCCGGTGCTGCCGCAGGAGCAGCGGCTGGTGCTACGGGCGCGGGGACCATCGCAGTAGGAACTGCTGCGACACTCAACTCGCGCCGGACGCGGATTTTCCGGTCGCCGTCTTCGACTTCGATTTCGCTTAGCCCGTTCGCGGTAAGGAGCTCGGCAAGCTTACGGACGAGCGCCGTGTCAACGCGCATCGCACCCGTGGATTTCGCGCCGTTGCTGTCGGCCATGGATTTCCCTCTGTTTGACATTCGGCCCTCTGTCAGAGCCGGACGGCGGCGTCCAGTGCGAGTAGATAGCCGTATGTACCCAAGCCAGTGATCGTTCCGCGAGCGACCGGTGTCACATAGCTATGGTGCCGGAAGGCCTCACGGGCATGCGGATTCGAAATATGCATCTCGATCACCGGCACGGCGATGGCCTTGATGGCATCGTGTAGTGCGACCGAGGTGTGGGTAAGCGCGCCGGCATTCAGTATTACCGCCTTGACGCGCGCGTCATTAGCCTCGTGCAGCCAATCGACAAGGTGCCCTTCGTGGTTGGACTGCCGCATGTCGATTTCAACCTGGAGGTCGCCGGCACGCTTGGACAGCGCTGCGCCGATGTCGTCCAGGGTTTCGGTGCCATAGACCTCCGGCTCCCGGGTGCCGAGCAGATTGAGATTTGGACCGTTGAGGACCATGATCCGGTCGGCCATTCAGGCACCCCCCTTTCGCATCGGTGCCGCGTCTCTATATGGCGCTGGACGCGCAAGGCCAAGCTGGAGCCGATCTTCTGACCACTGAATCCCTCTCCGTGAAGATCAATGGCGAGCATCGGCGTGTGCTTGGCGGAATGACGGTCGAGCAGCTGATCAACGAGATCGGGCTGGATCCGCTGCGTGTGGCGGTCGAGCGGAACCTGGAGATCGTTCCCAGATCCTTGTTCGCGAACACGGCAGTCGAGGACGGCGACGATTATGAAATCGTCCACATTGTCGGAGGTGGCTGAGTTGAACATGCAGGAACGGGTCGGGTCCGACACATGGTCGGTCGGCGGACGGACCTTCACCTCGCGGCTGATCGTCGGCACCGGCAAGTATAAAAGCTTCGAGCAGAATGCGGCAGCGGTCGAAGCTTCGGGAGCGGAGATCGTCACTGTGGCGGTTCGCCGGGTCAACATCTCCGACCCGAAGCAGCCGATGCTCAGCGATTTTATCGACCCAAAAAAAGTGGTCTATCTGCCGAACACTGCCGGCTGCTTCACCGCCGAGGAGGCAATCCGGACACTGCGGCTGGCGCGCGAGGCGGGCGGCTGGAACCTCGTCAAGCTTGAAGTACTGGGCGAGGCCAAGACACTTTACCCGGACATGCGCGAGACTCTGCGCGCGACTGAAGTGCTGGCGAAAGACGGCTTCGAGCCAATGGTCTATTGCGCGGATGACCCGATCGCGGCGAAGCAGCTGGAAGAGGCGGGTGCCGTCGCGATCATGCCGCTTGGTGCTCCGATCGGGTCCGGTCTCGGCCTCCAGAATCTCGTGACGATCCGCCTGATCGTCGAGGGCGCGAAGGTACCCGTGCTGGTCGACGCCGGAGTGGGCACCGCCAGCGATGCCGCCGAAGCGATGGAGCTTGGCTGTGACGGCGTGTTAATGAACACCGCGATCGCCGAAGCCAAGGACCCGGTGCTGATGGCCGGGGCGATGAAGTTGGCGGTCGAATCCGGGCGGTTGGCCTATCGCGCCGGACGCATGGGCAAGCGGCTCTATGCCGATC
>CBFGZJ010000178.1:0-4372 GCA_965653215.1 uncultured Sphingomonas sp.
CGGCTGATCGGTCCGAACTGCCCCGGCGTGCTGACTCCTGGCGAATGCAAGATCGGAATCATGCCAGGCAACATCTTCAAGCGCGGCAGCGTGGGGGTTGTCTCGCGCTCCGGCACCCTCACCTATGAAGCGGTGTTCCAGACCAGCAACGAGGGCCTCGGCCAGACCACCGCGGTCGGCATCGGTGGCGATCCGGTCAAGGGCACCGAATTCATTGATATGCTCGAAATGTTCCTGGCCGACGATGAAACCAAGTCGATCATCATGATCGGCGAGATTGGCGGATCGGCTGAAGAAGAGGCCGCTCAGTTCATTGCCGACGAGGCCCGCCGCGGCCGCAAGAAGCCGATGGTTGGCTTCATCGCCGGCCGTACCGCGCCTCCGGGGCGGCGGATGGGCCATGCCGGCGCGATCGTGTCGGGCGGCCAGGGCGGTGCCGAGGAGAAGATCGCGGCGATGGAAGCGGCGGGCATCCGAGTGAGCCCGAGCCCGTCCGAGCTGGGCCGGACGCTGTCTCAGTTGTTAAACAGCTAGATGCTTTGAAGTCCCCGTGTTGACGGGGAAAGGTGTAACGATGGACGCAATCGACTTCGAGCGCGACGAGGGGCCTAGTTGGCAGCGGCCGAATTGGCCGATCGCCGAGCTCGATGAGGTCAATCGCGGTCTCGACCCGACTGAAGCCCTGATTGAAGCCCGCGTGGCGGAAGGTGCGCGGAAGTCCGCTGCTGGTGCCGGAGCGGACGCTGATGCGATCCGTCGCGCCGCCGATGAATCCATTCGCGCGATGATGTTGATCCGGACCTATCGTGTTCGCGGTCATCTGGCGGCGAAGCTCGATCCCCTCGGCAAGGACCATCACAGCTTCCCGGTCGATCTCACTCCCACCTATCACGGGTTTGATGACGGGGATCTCGACCATCCGATCTATCTGGGCGGCACGCTCGGATTCGCACAGGCGTCGATCCGCCAGATCGTCAAGACCCTGAAGGCCAACTACTGCGGCCACGTCGGCCTTGAGTATATGCACATCAATGATGTGGAGGAGCGCCGCTTCCTTCAGGAGCGCATGGAGGGCACCCAAGCGGTGATCGCCTTCACTCCGGAAGGCAAGAAGGCGATCCTCGAGAAGGTGATCCACGGCGAGCAGTGGGAGAAATTCCTGGCTCGCAAATATGTCGGAACCAAGCGGTTTGGCCTCGATGGCGGCGAAAGCGCCATCCCGGCCCTTGAGAGCGTGATTAAATATGGCGGTCAGCTCGGGGTGACCGAGATTGACGTCGGCATGGCCCACCGCGGCCGTCTCAATGTGCTCGCCAACGTCATGGGCAAGCCCTATCGCGCGATTTTTCACGAATTCGCCGGAGGGGCATCCAACCCGGCGGATGTCGGCGGGTCGGGCGACGTCAAATATCACCTCGGAACATCATCGGACCGCGAGTTCGACGGGATCAAGGTCCATCTGTCGCTGCAGGCGAACCCCTCCCACCTCGAAGCCGTCGATCCGATCGTCCTCGGCAAGGCGCGGGCGGTCCAAACCATCCGCGGCGACAAACATGGCGATACGGTGTTGCCGATCCTGCTTCATGGCGATGCAGCGTTCGCGGGCCAGGGCATTGTTGCGGAATGTTTCGGGTTCTCGGGCCTCCCCGGCTACGGCACCGGCGGGACCATCCATTTCGTCATTAACAATCAGGTCGGCTTCACCACTTCGCCGCAGTTCGCGCGGAGCTCTCCCTATCCGTCGGACATCGCCAAGTCGGTTCAGGCACCGATCCTCCACGTTAACGGGGACGATCCGGAAGCAGTGACCTTCTGCTGCAAGCTGGCGATCGAGTTCCGCCAGCGGTTCAACCGCGACATCGTGATCGACATGTGGTGCTATCGCCGCTTCGGTCACAACGAGGGTGATGAGCCGAGCTTCACGCAGCCGCTGATGTATGCGGCGATCAGTGCTCATCCGCCGATCAGCGAGATCTACGGCAAACGGCTGATCGGCGAGGGGATCGTCGACCAGGCTTGGATCGACCAGCGCACCAAGGATTTCACCGATCACCTCGAAAGTGAGTTCGCGGCCGGGACGACCTATCTGCCGAACAAGGCTGACTGGTTTGAAGGCCGCTGGACCGGCCTCAACCAGCCGGAGGACCCGGTCACTGGTCGCCGCAACGCGACCACGGCGGTTACCGAGAACGAGCTTCGTCGCGTTGGCGAGGTGCTGACGACGCCCCCTAACGGGCTGACCATCCATAAGACCCTTGGTCGCATCCTCGATGCCAAGAAGGCCATGTTCAAGAGCGGTGGCGCGTTCGACTGGGCGACCGCGGAGGCGCTGGCATTCGGGACCTTGATTGCCGAGGGGCATAATGTGCGGCTGTCCGGCCAGGACAGCGGTCGCGGCACCTTTAGTCAGCGTCACGCCGCGTGGGTTGATCAGCTCAACGGACAGAAGTTCATCCCGCTGCAGACCATCGAGGGCGGCCGGTTCGAAGTGCGCGATAGTCCGCTGTCCGAGTTCGGAGTGCTCGGCTTCGAATATGGCTATTCACTCGCCGATCCGCGCACGCTTGTTCTGTGGGAAGCGCAGTTCGGCGATTTCGCCAATGGCGCGCAGGTGATCTTCGATCAGTTCATCGCGTCCGGCGAGGCAAAATGGCTCCGCGCCTCCGGCCTCGTGGTCCTCTTGCCGCATGGCTATGAGGGGCAGGGACCGGAGCATAGCTCCGCTCGTCTGGAGCGATATCTGCAGCTCTGCGCGGAAGATAATCTTCAGGTCGCGAACTGCACGACTCCGGCCAACTATTTCCATATCTTGCGGCGTCAGCTGCTGCGTGATTTCCGCAAGCCGCTGATCCTGATGACTCCCAAGTCGCTGCTTCGTCACAAGATGGCTGTGTCCACCGTTGACCAGTTCACTGGCGACAGCCACTTCATGCGAATCCTCAGTGATCCCAACGCTCCTGCTCCTGAAAAGACGAAGCGCCTTGTGCTTTGCTCTGGCAAGGTCGCTTATGATCTGATCGAGGCGCGCGACGCGGCCAATGCATCCGACACGCAGATCGTCCGCGTCGAACAGCTCTATCCATTTCCGAGCCAGCCGTTGATTGTACGGCTGAAGGCGATGAAGAATCTCGAGACGCTCGTCTGGGCTCAGGAGGAACCGCGCAACAATGGCAGCTGGTTCTTCGTCGAGCCTTATCTTGAAGAGTGCCTGACCGAAGCCGGGTTTGACGGACTGCGTCCGATTTATGCGGGTCGGCCTGCCGCTGCTTCTCCTGCTACCGGGCTGGCGAAGCGCCATGCCGCCGAGCAGTCGGCGCTGATCGATGCAGCGCTTGGGCGCGGCAGCCAACCGGCGCAGCGCAAGCGCGCAAGCTAAGAAAGCAAAAGGACAAACATGGCAACCGATGTCACCGTACCCGCCTTGGGTGAATCGATCACGGAAGCGACCGTTGGTCAGTGGCTGAAACAGCCCGGTGACGTGGTTGCAGCGGATGAACCGATCGCCAGCCTTGAAACCGACAAGGTCGCGGTCGAGGTGCCCTCGCCGGTCGCCGGAGTGCTCGGCGAGCAGCTGGTGGCCGAAGGCGATACGGTGGAAGTCGGGGCGGTTATTGCCCGGGTCGAGAGTTCGGATGCTGCCCCTGGCGCGGTCAACCCTGCTGGAGCCGGTGAGAATCCAGCGCTGCGCGGCGATGAGCATGCGCCCGTGCCGCAGCAGCCCGCCGATGCCGGATTGACCTTGTCTCCGGCCGTACGCCGCGCCGTGCTCGAACATCATGTCGATCCTTCGAAGATCCAGGGAACCGGCAAGGACGGACGGCTGACCAAGGAGGATGTGATCGCCGCGGCCAAGTCGCAGCAGCCGCAGCCCGCCGCCAAGGCTCCTGCAGCTCCGGCGCCGGCGGTCAGTCCCGCGACCGAGTCCGTTGGCGTCGGCGATTCCGCTGCCGGCCGTCAGGAGGAGCGGGTTAAGATGACCCGCCTCCGCCAGACGATCGCGCAGCGGTTGAAGGATGCGCAGAACACTGCGGCCCTGCTGACCACCTTCAACGATGTCGACATGACCGCGGTCATCGATGCTCGTGCGCGCTACAAGGACCTGTTCGAGAAGAAGCACGGCATTCGGCTGGGCTTCATGGGTTTCTTCGTCAAAGCAGCCGCGCTGGCGGCGCGCGACGTACCTGCGGTCAACGCCTCGATTGAAGGCGACGAGATCGTCTATCGCAATTATCTCGATGTCTCGGTCGCGGTCAGTGCTCCCAAGGGCCTGGTGGTTCCAGTGATCCGGAACGCTCATGCGATGAGCTTCGCCGAGATCGAAAAGAAGATCGCCGAGTTCGTCACGGAGTTCGGCCGGCCGCCCCTCGCGCGC
>CBFGZJ010000179.1:0-4369 GCA_965653215.1 uncultured Sphingomonas sp.
CGCGACGGGATGGCCCTGGTTCGTCGTCAGGATCTCGTCGGTCGCGAGCTGGTGCGTCTCACCGCCACGCCCCGCGAGCAGACCGAGCTGGTCGCAGCGATCGCGCTCGATGATTCTGACCTGGCTCATCAGTGACTGTCCCGCGGTAATCCGCGAGTCTGCGCGATCCGCTGATATTTGACTGCTGGTTCGAGCACCGCGCCCTCGTCGAATTGCCCAACCATGCCGCGCTGGATTTCCTGCCACGGCGTTTGCGCCGCCGGATAGGAATAGCCGCCCTCATGTTCGAGCGCGGCGCGCCGCTGTGCCAGCCCCTGTTCGGAGACCAGCAGGTTGACCTCGCGCCTGGCGAGATCGACCCGGATGCGGTCGCCCGTTTTGACCAGCGCCAGTCCGCCGAGAACCGCGGCCTCGGGCGAGGCGTTGAGGATCGATGGGCTGCCGCTGGTCCCGGACTGCCGCCCGTCGCCGATGCATGGCAGAGCATGGACTCCAGCCTGGATGAGAGCGGCCGGCGGACGCATGTTGACCACTTCCGCGCCGCCTGGATAACCGATCGGGCCAGCCCCTCGGATCACCAGCACGGTCCGCTCGTCGACTGCAAGCGCAGGATCGTCGATGCGCGCGTGATAATCCTCGGGTCCGTCGAACACGACGACCTTGGCTTCGAACGCGTCGGGATCGGCCGGATCGCTGAGATAGCGGGCCCGAAACTCATCCGAGATGACGGACAGCTTCATCACCGAACTGTCGAAGATGTTGCCGCGCAGCACCGTCAGGCCTGCGGAGCGCTTGAGCGGACGATCAAACGGGCGGATCACGTCCTCGTCCTGAATGCGGGCCTCGCCAACATTACCGGCGACCGTCTGGCCATTGCAGGCGATCACCGTGCCATCGAGCAAGCCCGCGCGATAGAGTTCGCCCATCACGGCTGGAACACCGCCGGCGCGATAATAATCCTCGCCGAGATATTCGCCGGCAGGCTGGAGATTGACCAGCAGCGGGATCTCGGCGCCTTCCTTCTCCCAATCGTCGAGCGACAGCTCCACCCCGACATGCCGCGCGATCGCGTTGAGGTGGATCGGCGCGTTGGTTGATCCGCCAATCGCGGAGTTGACCTTCACCGCGTTCAGAAATGCCGCGCGAGTGAGGATGTCGGATGGCTTGCGGTCTTCCCGCACCATCTCGACGATCCGCTTGCCCGTTTCATAGGCGGCTTCCTGCCGGTCACGGTAGGGCGCCGGGATCGCGGCGGACCCGGGCAGCGACATGCCGAGCGCTTCGGTCAGCGAGTTCATGGTGGTCGCAGTGCCCATCGTGTTGCAATAGCCGGTCGACGGCGCAGACGAGGCGACCAGCTTGATGAACTCGCTGTAGCCGATCTCGCCCGTCGCCAGCAGCTCGCGCGCTTTCCAGACGATGGTTCCCGATCCGGTGCGCTGGCCCTGGTGCCAGCCGTTCAGCATTGGCCCGACCGACAGTGCGATCGCCGGAATATTGACCGTCGCGGCCGCCATCAGCGCCGAGGGAGTGGTTTTGTCGCAGCCGATGGTCAGCACCACGCCGTCGAGCGGATAGCCGTACAAGACTTCGACCAGGCCGAGATAAGCGAGGTTGCGGTCGAGCCCCGCCGTCGGTCGCTTGCCGGTTTCCTGCAGTGGATGAGTGGGAAATTCGATCGCGATCCCGCCGGCGTCGCGGACCCCGTCCTTGACCCGCTGGGCGAGCACCAGATGGTGGCGGTTGCAGGGCACCAGGTCACTCCCCGATTGGGCAATGCCGATGATCGGCCGGTCGGACTGCAACTCCTCAAGGCTCAAGCCATAGTTGAGGTAGCGCTCGACATAGAGCGCCGTCATGTCCGCGTTCGCGGGATTGTCGAACCAGGCGCGCGACCGCAATCCGCCGCGCGGAGTCTCGTCAGCCATCAAATCCTCTCATGCGCAGCAGGCGACTGATCCTCTCTCCGATATTCATTTATATGACAAAAGGAAGGTCTAGCTCAGCAAAAATTCAGCCTTGTGGGAAAGGCGTGGCTAGCTGTTCCAGTCGAACGCCGCGGTCGAACGCCGCTCGGCCGCAAGGAAGGCATCCGCAACCAGCCGGAAGGGGCGCAGATCGATATCGCACTCCCGCTGGTCGATCAGCTCGGCAAAGCGATCGTAAAGCTGCGTATATTCGGGGCGATCGGCAATCGATTGTTCGACCCCGTCGATCGACCATCTTGCTCCACCATCGCTGAGCTGCAGCTTCCCGCCATCCGTGTCGATCGTGATCGTCCAAGTTGGACGACCGCGCTGATCGAACGAGAAGAGGACGTCGACCGTGTGATTGGCGAGGCTCTCCAGCGTCAGCTCGGCGCCGATCGGGGCCAGCCGATTGGCCGGAAAGGTCAGAATGCTGTCCCGAACCTGCAACTCGGCTGGGAAGATCGTGGTCAAGATCGACAGGGCGTTGATGCCGGGATCGAATACGCCGATCCCAGGGTCCCAAATCCACTCCTGCCCCGGATGCCACACCCGAACGTCTTCGAGCCAGCGCACCTCGGTCGCCAGGATCGAACGGTTGGCTAGCCATGCTCGCGCCGGCTCCACCGCGGCGGCGAATCTGGAATGCCAGCTTTGGAACAACACCTGCTCAGCCCGGTCTGCTTCGCCCGCGAACACTTCTGCCTCGGCAAGCGTCCTCGCGGGAGGTTTTTCCAGCAGAACATCGAGACCAAGTGCGAAGGCTTCGCGGATGAGCGCCAACCGGCCAACCGGCGGCGTGCACACAGCCACCGCAGCGAGCTCCGGCACCGCCTCCTTGAGCGCCGCCAGGCTGCCACGCACCGGCACATCCATGTCGAGGCTGCGGCGGGAAACGGCACCGGCAAGGCTGAACCGGGGATGGGCGGCAATGGTCGGGATGTGCTGATCGGCCGCGATCTTGCCAACGCCGACAATCGCAATCGGAATTGCTGCGTGATTCCTGTTATCCATGATTGATCAGCTCCAGAACATTGCCAAGCAGCTTGGTCATTGCCGAATGCGCCCGATCCGCGTCTTTGGCCGCGATCGCGTCCCGGACATCCTCATGCTCAGCAACATTGCCGGGATGGCCAGCAAGCCGATTGGTAAATCCGATCGAGGTCCGCAGCCCCATGGCGATCATCTCCCGGAATTGCACGAAAAACGGATTATTGGACGCCCTCAGAATGGCCACGTGGAACGCAATGTCCGAATCCAGCGGATCGTCATGCCAGTCCTGCGCCGCCTTCATCCGAGCCAGACTCTTGTCGATGGATTCGATCTGATCCGACGTTGCCCGACGAGCTGCGAGAGCAGCAGCCTGGGGCTCAACTGCAATCCGCAACTCATTGAATTGCCGGATCAGTGCCTTCGAAGGCTGTGAGTCGAACAACCAGCGCAGCACCTCGGGATCGAACAAGCTCCAGGATTCAGCGGGCAGCACGAAGGTGCCACGCTTCGGCCTTGCCCCGACCAGGCCTTTCGCGGCGAGCATCTTCACTGCCTCTCGCGTGACCGACCGGCTGACCCCATGCTCCTTGATCAGCTCGGCCTCGGTTGGGAAGGGCCGCTCAGCGAATTCGCCGCCGACGATCGCGGTGCCGAGGACATCGCGAAGCCCGTCGGTAAGATTGCGCCCTGTCTCTTTCTCCACGGAAAATCCTGCTTCTGGTGGCTTGTCAGGCGACGGCGTCGAATGTGGCCGTGAGCCCTTCCGTCTCGGCAGACGGCGCCACCCAGATCTTGAAGCGTCCCTCTCCTGGCCGCCATTTCATGTCCCGGTCGAGGAACGCCAGTTCAGTCGCGGCGAGCGGCAGGTCGACGACCTTCGATTGACCCGGTGCAAGCTCGACATGCTTGTAGGCCTTGAGCTCACGGATCGGCTGGGTCACGCTGGCGGCGACGTCCTGCACATAAAGCTGGACCAGCTCCCGCGCCGGGCGCTTGCCCTGGTTCGTCACCTTGACCCGCACATTCAGACGGCCTTGCCGGGCCAGGGTCGGGGTCGACAGCGACAGGTCGGAATAGACCATCTTGCCGTAAGTCAGCCCATGTCCGAACGGGAACTGCGCCTCCGACCGGACACTCTGAAAGCGGGTGTTCCTCGGCCTGCCTGGCCGGCGCCGCGCGTAATAATATGGCACCTGACCGGCCGAGATCGGGAAGCTGACAGGCAGCCGGCCGGACGGGCTGACCGATCCAAACAGGATATCGGCAAAGGCATTGCCAGTCTCCGATCCGAGGAACCAGGTGACCAGGATCGCCGGTGCTCGCAGGACGGCTCCCTCCAGGGCCAAGGCCCGGCCGGTGCGCAACGCGACAATCGTCGGCTTTCCGACCGCCGCCACCGCGTCAGCAAG
>CBFGZJ010000180.1:0-4357 GCA_965653215.1 uncultured Sphingomonas sp.
TCGCCGACGTCGCGCAGGGTCAGCCCGTGGCGCTCCGCATGAGCGGCGATCAGCGCATCGGCATCGGGATTGTGGCTCGCCTTGCGGTTCTCGTCATATTGGTACCAGCCGGAGCCGCTTTTCTGGCCAAGCCGGCCGGCGGCGACCATCTGCTCGGGAAAGTCGGCGCGAAGCTCGCGCGGAGTCGCCGAGGCCCGGCGCGCCGCACGCGCAGCCGCTTGAACGTCGAGGCCGGCGAGGTCACCGAGTGCGAACGGTCCCATCGGAAAGCCGAAGGATTGCACGACCTTGTCGATGGCGGCCGGCTTCGCTCCTTCCTCGATCAGGAAGAATCCTTCGCGGGACCGCTTGGCGAGCATACGATTGACGATGAAGCCGTCGCATACTCCGGACAGGATCGGCAGCTTCCGGATGCGCTTGCCCAACGCCATGATCGTCGCGACCACCTCCGGGTCGGTATTCGCCCCCCGCACATTTTCGAGCAGCCGCATGACATGCGCCGGATTGAAGAAGTGCATACCGCAGACGTCCTGCGGGCGGCCTGACGCGTCCGCGAGCGCATCGATGTTGAGATAGGACGTGTTGCTCGCGAGGATACAGCCCGAGCGGGTGATCCCGCCGAGTTGCTCGAACACGGCACGCTTGATCGCCATGTCCTCGGTCACCGCCTCGATCACCAGATCAACCGAGGCGAGATTGGCGGGATCCGTGGACTGCGTGATCAGCTGCAGGCGCTTGTCCATCTCGGCCTGAGTCATGCTGCCCTTGGCGACCGAGCTTGACCACATCTTGCTGATCGCAGCCATGGCCTTGGCGAGATGGTCTTGATCGAGTCCGACGGCGACGACCGGAATTCCGGCGCTGACCACCGCCATCGTAATTCCGCGGCCCATTGGCCCGAGGCCGATCACCCCGACCGTTTGAATCGGCCGCTCGGGCGTGTCGGCGGGTAAGCCGGGAACCTTCGCGACTTCCCGCTCGGCGGCAAAGACGTGACGCAAGGCCTTGGACTGCGGGCCTGCGATCGCCTCCTTGCACATTGCATATTCGCGCTCGAGCGCGGCGTCGAAGTCCATCTCATAACCGAGGCGGATCGCATCGAGCGCCTTGAGCGGAGCTTCCTGGCCGCGGAACTTGCGGGAGAGGGTTTTCTTCGCCTCCTCGAACAGGTCCGGATCGTCGGCGGGCATCGGCAGGCCTCCGGCGCTTCGCGGGCCCTTAGTTTCAGCGATCAGCCGCTGCGCGAATTCCTTTGCTGCCGCTGCGAGGTCGGTGTCGACAACCTCATCGATCAGCCCGGCGTCCTTCGCTTCCGCAGCGCTCATCTGGCCGCCCTCGGTGACCAGTTTGATCGCGGTTTTGAGCCCGGCGAGCCGTGGGGTGCGCTGGGTACCGCCAGCGCCCGGGATCAGGCCGAGCTTGACCTCTGGGAAGCCGACCTTGGTCCGCGCATCGGCAATCCGGTAGTGGGCGGCCAGCGCCACCTCGAACCCGCCGCCGAGCACGGTCCCGTGAATCGCGGCGATGACCGGCTTGGTTGCCCTGTCCATCGCCTTCAGCACTTCGGGCAGGACCGGATCGGCCATTGGCTTGCCGAACTCCTTGATATCCGCCCCGGCGATGAAGGTCTTGCCCTCGCAGCGGATGATCAGGGCCTTGAGCGCAGCGTCATTCTCGAACTTGCGGATCGCGTCTACCAGGCCGCTGCGGACTCCCGCCGAGGTGGCGTTAACCGGAGGATTGTCGACGATCGCCTCGGCGATCTCGCCTTCGCTTTGAAACCTCACCAGTTCAGTCATGTCTTACCCCTTCGGCGGTTCGGCATCCGCAATCGACAGCAGGACTTTGCCCTTCACCGCGCGGCTTTCGAGATGATTGAGCGCATCGACCGTCCTATCCAGCGGGAAGGACTGGTCGATAACGGGTCGCAGTGCGCCCTCCTTCAGCCACTTCAGCAGCTGGTCGATGTTGTCTGCGTGGTGATCGGGGTCGGCGCGCAGGGACATTCCCCATAACACCCCGACGGAAGCTGCGCTCTTCAACAACAGAAGGTTCGCAGGGATTGTCGGAATCTCACCTCCGGCGAAACCGATGACGAGGTGACGTCCTCCCCAAGCGAGCGCCTTGACGCTTGCGACAGACATCGCACCGCCGACCGGATCGTACACAACGTCGGCGCCCTTCCCGTCAGTAAGAGCCTTCACCTGTTCGCGCAGGTCGGCATCGGCATAGTTGATGAGATCATCCGCTCCTTGCCGGCGCGCCAATTGCAGCTTCTCCGCAGTGGACGCGGCAGCGATCACCCGCGCGCCCATCAGCTTGCCAAGCTCGACCGCGGTCAACCCGACTCCACCGCCGGCGCCAAGGACGAGCAGTGTCTCACCAGCCTTCAGATCAGCGCGGTCCTTCAGCGCGTGATAGGAGGTGCCGTAGGTGATGAGAAAACCGGACGCGAGCTTGAGGTCGAGACCGTCCGGCAGCTTGAATACCTGGGTTGCAGGAACCTTGACCAGTTCCGCGAACGAACCGCTGCCGGTGAATGCCGCTACGGGATCGCCGGGCCGGAACTGGGTCACACCCTCACCAATCGAATCAACAACCCCCGCGCATTCGCTGCCGGGAACGAATGGCCGCTCGGGCTTGGACTGGTATTTGCCCTGCACGATCAGCACATCGGGATAATTGACGCCGGCGGCCGTGACTCTGATCACCAGCTCGCCCGGGCCGGCCACCGGGTTTGGGAACTCACCCACCTTCAATCCCGAGACGGGAGCGAACTCCTCGCAGATGACGGCCTTCATTCAGTCCTCACACGCAGCCGGCGGTTCTGCGCCCAGATAAACTGATTATCCACTAGCGGACATTCGGATTTTCCGAACGTGTTACTCGGCAAAGCTGACGTTCATCCGGCGATCCTCGTCGTTGAGCGTCTCGGAAAAGCGGGTCAGGGCGAAGTCGCGGAAGGCGCGGAATGCCTGACTCTGATACACTTCGGGCCGGTTCACCACGCTGAACAACCGCGTGAAATTCAGCTCTGGAACATTCAGGACGTGGATTTCTCCCCGGCGAACTTCCTCCTCGACGGCCAGACGTGACAAGCAGGCGATGAAGTCTCCGCCGCGCACGATGCGCTTGATCGCCTCGATGCTGTCGCTTTCGAGCGCGATATTGATCGAGCTGACATGCTTCAGCGTCTCGACCGTGAAGGAAATGCGCTCGCTCGATGCCGTCTTCTCGAGGATCCAACGTTCATCCTTCAGGTCGATCAGCGAGATTTCGCCGCCCGTAGCCAGTCGGCTTCCCGGAGCGCAGCACACGACGAGCGGGTCGCGCAGCCAGGGTGTCGCTTCGAGATAGGGTGAGTTTACGGGTGCTCCCACAAAGCCGATGTCGATCGACATCTTGCGGACCCGGTCCATGACCTCAAGCGACGGGATGATGTTGAGGTCTACGCGGATTCCGGGATGGGCGGCCATGAAGTCCCCGCAAAGCTGCGGGAGGACATAGTCGCCAACTGCGGGTGCCGCGCCGATCCTGAGTGCGCCGCGAAGCTCTCCGGGCGAGGTCATCGCTTCAAGATCGGCGACTTGCGCCAGGATCGAACTGGCCATCTCCCGCACTTGGCGGCCATGATCGTTGAGGATCAGGCGCTTGCCCTGCCGATCGAACAACCGCGCCTCGAGATGATCCTCAAAGTCTTTCAGCGACATGCTTGCGGCCGAGGGGCTCAGCCCGATCTCAGCTGCAGCCCGGACGAGGCTCCCTAATCTAGCCACGGCTTCGAACACCGCCAGTTGTCGAAGGCTGATCCGCAATCCCGTCCTCCCAGTCTGCTTTATCGCTAGCATCCGGCGTTCCGCTAATCCAAGAAGCGCGCTCCCAGGGGCAGAAAGCAATCCGTGCTCGATAAGCCGAACATCCGACAGACGCGCGGGCCGCTGAGCGAGCCGGTGTTCCGCCGTATCTGGCTGGCCAGCCTGGTCGGTAACTTTGCCTTGCTGATGCAGGGGGTCGGGGCGGCCTGGCTGATGACCGAGCTGACCTCCTCGCCACGCCTCGTTGCCATGGTTCAGACTGCAGTGATGGTGCCGGTGATGCTGCTTGCGCTTCCGGCGGGAGCGGCAGCCGACATGTATGACCGGCGCAGGATCGTCATCGCAGCCATTTCCGTCTGCTGTTCCGTCGCAGTGATCCTGACGCTGCTCACCGCCGGGGGTCATGTCACTCCGGCCATTCTCCTGACCGCCTGCTTTGTGACCGGCTGCGGCATCGCCGTGTTCACGCCGGCCTGGCAGGCATCGGTTAGCGAGCAGGTGTCTGCCCCGGTGCTCCCGTCGGCGATGGCTCTCAACAGCAT
>CBFGZJ010000181.1:0-4329 GCA_965653215.1 uncultured Sphingomonas sp.
TACAACGCCGCCGTGCTGGGGCTCGCCGACTACGGCCTGGTGCCAGGTTGCCGGCGAGGCGGTTGATGCAAACAGCGAAGCGAGTGCAACGAAAAGTCTGAACCGCACAGGCAATTCCCCAATGGAGCCGAGCGAAATTACCTTAGCCGAGCAGGCTGCGTCGTCTAGAGGAAGCTGTAAGGGTCGACGTCGACCGCGACGCGGGTCTTCGCGCTCCAATCCACCGTCCCGAGCCATTCGCGAATAACCTCCTGCACATCGAGCGACCGGGACGCGTGGACCAGCAGGCGCTGGCGGTGGCGGCCGCGCAGCATCGCAAGGGGCGCCGGGGCAGGGCCAAACACGGCCATCCCTTCGACGCTCGGCGCGGAGTGGCCGATCCGTCGCGCGATCGCCTCGGCTTCATCCTTGTTTTCGCTCGACACGATGATCGCCGCCAGTCGACCGAAAGGCGGCATCGCGGCCTCTCGCCGAGCTTCCGTCTCGACCGCGTAGAATCCCGGTGCATCTCCGGCCACCAGTGCCGCGATCACCGGAGCGTCCGGGTCATGGGTCTGGACGAAGACCCGTCCGGGCTTGGTGCCGCGCCCAGCCCGGCCGGCCACCTGCTGGATCTGCTGAAAGGTGCGTTCCGCCGCGCGCAGGTCGCCGCCCTGCAAACCGAGATCGGCGTCGACAACTCCCACCAGCGTCAGATTGGGGAAGTGATAGCCTTTGGTCACCAGCTGCGTGCCGATGACAATGTCGATCGAGCCCGCCTCCATCGCCGCGACGAACTCCGCCGCCTTGGCGGGGGACCAGATGGTGTCGGAAGTGACGACGGACGTTCTCGCCTCGGGGATCAGCGCCGCGACTTCATCGGCGATACGCTCGACGCCCGGACCGCAGGCAACGAGGCTGTCTTCCTCACCGCATTCGACGCAGGCCTTCGGCGGCGGCATCACATGTCCGCAATGGTGACAGGCAAGGCGGTGCATCAGCCGATGCTCGACCATCCAGGCGGTGCAATTGGGGCACTGAAAGCGGTGGCCGCAGTGACGGCACAGGGTGAGCGGCGCGAATCCCCGTCGGTTGAGGAACAGCAGCGACTGCTCGCCGCTGTCGAGATTGGCGCGCAACTGGTCCAGCAGCAGCGGAGATAGCCAGCGACCGCGCTCCGGCGGATCGCGGGTGAGATTGATCGCCGCAATCGCTGGAAGGGTGGCTCCGCCATGTCGGCTGGCAAGGGTCAGGTGCCGGTAGCGTCCGATCTCAACCATGTGCCGGGTTTCGATCGCCGGAGTGGCGGAGGACAGGATCACCGGAATGCCTTCGAACTTGCCACGCATCACCGCGACGTCGCGCGCATGGTACTGGACCCCGTCTTCCTGCTTGAAGCTCGGTTCGTGCGCTTCGTCGACCACGATCAGGCCAAGCTCGCGATAGGGCAGGAACAAGGCGGATCGGGCACCGACCGTAACCTTCGCCTCGCCGCTGGCGATTGTTCGCCAGGCGCGGCGGCGCTGGGAAGAGCGCAAATCGCTATGCCAAGACACGGGTGCGCAGCCGAACCGGGCCTCGAACCGCTTGAGGAACGGCTCGGTCAGCGCGATCTCAGGCAGGAGGACCAGCGCCTGCCTGCCCTGGCGCAAGCATTCGGCGATCGCTTCGAAATAGACCTCGGTCTTGCCGGAGCCGGTCACGCCATCGAGCAGCACCGGATCGAAGCCCTTGCCGACCGCGGACGACAGGCTCGCGGCAGCTTCCTGTTGATCGGCCGACAGCTCGGGCGGAGCAAATTCGGGGTCCGGGCAATCGAGCGCGCGATCAGCCTCCACTGCGACCGCTTCGAGTGCCCCGGCATGAACCAGCCCGCGCATTACCGCATCGCTCGCGGACGGTCCCCTGACGGCCTTCGACCGCGGCCAGCGCCTTAAGCCGCTGCGGGGTCATTCTTGGTGGAGCGGTGCCGGTCGGGCGATACTCGGTCAGCGTGCGCGACGCCTCCAGCGCGGCTGCGCTTGGCATGGTCATCCGCAGCACGGCCGCAAGCGGACTGAGGTAATAATCGGCCACCCACTCGCACAGCCGCCGCAGCGGAGCTTGAATGGGCGGAACGTCAACCAGGCCGATGAGGGAGCGAAGCCGGTTGTCGCCGACTTCTTCAGACGGGAGGCGGTCCGCTTCCCACGCGACGGCAAGCAGCTGGCGCGGTCCAAGCGGAGCGATGACGACCGAACCGGGCTCAACCTCCAGCCCATCCGGCACCCGGTAGTCCAGCGGACCCAGGGCGGCATTGAGGGTTACGACACGGACTCGGGGGAGGGGCATGGAACGGTCATTGCGAGGAGCGCATCGACGAAGCAATCCACGCAAGGAAGCTGGATTGCCGCGCTACGCTCGCAATGACGGTGTCTTCGCTACTTTCCCCGCTTTTTGCGATGCGTGTCGAAGTCGAGCACCGAATGCTCTTCGCCTTCAGGCATCAGGCCGAGCCGGCGGGCGACTTCCTGATAGGCTTCGGCTTCACCGCCCAGGTTCTGGCGGAACCGGTCCTTGTCGAGCTTTTCGTTCGACTTCATGTCCCATAGCCGGCACCCATCCGGGCTGATCTCGTCGGCCAGGATGATCCGCGGGAAATCATTCTCCCACACCCGTCCGAACTCCAGCTTGAAGTCGACCAGGCGGATCCCGATCGCAGCGAACAGGCCGCACATGAAGTCGTTCACGCGGATCGCCATGTCGGCGATTTCGTTCATCTCTTCCTGGCTGGCCCAGCCGAAGCAGGCGATATGCTCGTCAGCGACCATCGGGTCGCCGAGCGCGTCGTCCTTGTAATAATATTCGATGATCGTGCGCGGCAGCTGGGTGCCTTCTTCAATGCCCAGCCGCTTCGACAGCGATCCGGCGGCGACGTTCCGAACCACCACCTCGATCGGGATGATCTCGGCCTGGCGGATCAACTGCTCGCGCATGTTGAGGCGTCGGATGAAGTGGGTCGGTACGCCGATGGTCTGCAGCGCAGTGAAAATATATTCGGAGATGCGGTTGTTGAGGACGCCCTTCCCGGAAATCGTACCCCGCTTCTGGGCATTGAACGCGGTCGCGTCGTCCTTGAAATATTGGATTAGGGTGCCCGGCTCCGGACCCTCATAGAGGATCTTGGCCTTGCCTTCGTAGATCTGGCGGCGGCGGGCCATCAAGCGCTGCTCCTGGCATCGGAAAGAGAGCGCCCCGGACGCATGGGAATGCGGCGGGGCGGGCGCACCGGCCTATAGTCCAGCCGTGCCGCCCGCGCAATTGTTCCGCCGTCAGACCGTGCTCCTACTGCTGGCCGGATTGGCCCTGCTGGCCCCGCATCCCGGGCATGTTGTTCCACATTCCCATGGTGGATTCGCCCCAGCGGCGGCCCATATCCATCAGCTGATTGCGCCGCTGCGCATCCCACATATAGGCGACGGCTGCGGCACTGACGGCGACCGCCCCGGCGGCAACCAGGTTCGCAGCGGTCAAATTATGCCGGCCCGCCTCCGCGAACTTCTCGAACGCATCGGACAAGCTGTTGGACTGTTCATTTGCTTTTGCCATTCCCGGCCTCCTCTCCATGACGATCCACAAGCGTCCCGAGCAGGCGGTGGATCGCTCCGCGGCCGCCTCAAGCGCGGGGACTTTGCTGTGGAATCAACGGAGGGGCGGGGCTTTGGGTTCCTGCGCCCTCCTTGTTTGATCGACGAACTTCCGCCGCCGGGACACGCCTGCTAACCCGCGTCAATGCAAGCCGACGATCTCCCTTCGACCACCATCGACACACCGTTCGATTCCGCTCTATCCGAGCGCTATCTCGTCTATGCGCTGTCCACGATCACCGCCCGCTCGTTGCCGGACGTCCGCGATGGGCTGAAGCCAGTGCATCGGCGCTTGCTGTGGGCGATGCGGTTACTCCGGCTCGATCCTACCGGAAGCTACAAGAAGTCCGCACGCGTCGTCGGCGACGTGATCGGCAAATATCACCCTCATGGCGACCAGTCGGTCTACGACGCCATGGTCCGCCTCGCCCAGGGGTTCGCGCTGCGCTACCCGCTGGTCGACGGCCAGGGCAATTTCGGCAACATCGATGGCGATAACGCCGCCGCCTACCGCTACACCGAAGCGCGACTGACCCCGATTGCCGCCCAGCTTATGGCCGGGCTCGATGACGGCATGGTAGCGTTCAAGCCGACGTACAATGGCGAGGAAGAGGAACCGGAGGTGTTTCCCGGCCTGTTCCCGAACCTGCTTGCGAATGGCGCAAGCGGCATCGCGGTCGGCATGGCGACCAGCATTCCGCCGCATAATGTGTCCGAGCTGATC
>CBFGZJ010000182.1:0-4328 GCA_965653215.1 uncultured Sphingomonas sp.
TGGCACCGGCCGACCGCTGCTCAATTGGGACGAAGCCAATCGCGCCCCTTGGGGAGTGATCATGATGTTCGGCGGCGGCCTGGCGCTTGCGGAAGGCGTGGGTGAATCCGGGTTGGCGCAGTGGATCGGGGTCGCGCTTGAGCCGCTCGGCGCCGTGTCGCCGCTGCTGATTGCGCTGGCGCTGGTTGCCCTGGTTATTCTCGTAACGGAATTCGCCTCGAACGTCGGTGCTGCAAGTGGAGTGATGCCGGTCGTGGCCGGTCTCATCGTCGCGCTTGAGGTCGATCCCATCCTGCTGGCGCTGCCCGCCGCCTTCGCCGCAAGCTGGGGCTTCATGCTTCCGGCCGCGCGCCGGCTGTCACGCCGTTTTCGACGCTTCCGGCCGGAACCGGACCCAATGCGATTGCCTGGGGTACCGGTCACGTCGCCCTCCCGCGCATGCTCAAGGCTGGCGCCTTGCTCGATCTTGCCGGGATTCCACTGATGGTCGGGATCGTCTGGCTATTCGCGCTGGCGGGTTGAAATTCCGGCGATTCTGCGGCCGCCAATCGCGCCGGGCAGAGATAAACCCGGATTGCGACGAGATTGAAGCTCTGACCTAAAGTTGGCTTCCCAGCAGGAGATCCCCGATGGAGCCTGTCGTCGACGCCATTCCGAAAGCGAAAGAGGCCGCCACGGGATTTCGCTGGGAATGGCGATCGTTCGGACAGCGTTTTGGCCGGGCCGAGGAGGTAATTGGCGATCTACCGGCGGGAGAGCCGAAAGACAGCGACGAAATCTATTTCCTGTCGAGCAGTGGGCAGAACGTGAAAATTCGGGACGGGCTGCTCGACGTCAAGATCCTGCGCAAGGTCAACATTGGCTGCCTCGAGCAATGGGCACCGCTCATGAAAGCGCAATTCCCGTTGTCGGCAGACGACATGCGCACGGCGCTCCAGGCGCTGCATGTGAGCGTTCCGCGCGGCCTGCGCGACGGGCTGGACCTCCAATCCTTTCTTGCGCTGCTCGACGATTCCGAGGTTCGCGTGGTCAACGTCCACAAGCGACGGGTACGCTACACCGTCGGCGGCTGCATGGCTGAACTGTCCGAACTCTCTGCCGACGGAATCCGGACCCGAACCATCGCGGTTGAAGCTGAAGACTCATCCGCCGTGATTGAAGCCGTCGATCAGCTGCGTCTCGGCGGCTATTTCAACACCAACTACCCGCGCGGATTGCAGCAGCTGATCAGCCACGCGCCAGAGCGCTACGCGGTTGTCGACGTCGGCACCAACTCGGTGAAGTTCCACATCGGCATGCGAGGACCGAGCGGAAGCTGGAGAACAGTCGCCGACCGGGCCGAGCTCACCCGGCTGGGTGAGGGATTGGCAGAACGCGGCGTCATCAGCCAGGCCGCGGCGGACCGAACTGCCGGAGCCATTGCCGGCATGATTGGCGAAGCACGTCGCAATGAGGTTCGGGCGATCGCCGCGGTCGGCACAGCCGGCCTGCGACTCGCGTCGAACAGTGGGGACGTCATTGCCGCGATCAAGGGACGCACCGGCCTTGAAGTCGAGGTCATCTCCGGAGAGGAGGAAGCGCGGCTCGCGTTCGTCGCGACTACGGCCGCACTAGGGTCGACCAGCGGCTCTTTGGTCGTGTTCGACACCGGTGGCGGAAGCTCGCAATTCACCGTCGGTGATTCCGGCCACATCGAAGAGCGGTTCAGCGTTCCCGTTGGCGCGGCGCGCTATACCGATCGCTTCAAGCTCGATGAAGAAGTCTCTCGCGAAGTCCTGGATCGAGCACTGGCGGAGATTGCCAAAGACCTGGACCGGCTGGACGGGTGCTCACCTCCGGACCTGCTGGTCGGCATGGGTGGAGCGGTGACCAACATCACGGCCGTCAGCCTTGGACTGGCCGAGTATGACGCCAAGGCGGTGCAAGGAGCACTGATCAGCCGTGATGAGATCGATCGGCAGATCGAGCTCTATCGCTCACGCGATGCCGCAAGCCGGCGAAGCATCATCGGGCTCCAGCCTAAGCGCGCCGAAGTCATCCTCGCCGGGGCGTGCATTGTCCGAACGATCCTGATCAAGTTCGACAAGACCAGCATGCAGGTGAGCGACCGCGGCCTTCGGCACGGCCTGATCGCTGAGCGATTCGGAGATCAGGGATGAACAGGCTCACACCAATCTCTCGGCACGACGCTGGGACTCGTCCGATCACTGGCCGCGAGAAGTCACGGATGCTGGATCTGCTGAACGGCGCCACGAGCTTCGAGTTGAAGCTCGCCGTGCCCGATCACGGACGCGCAGTCCTCCGACGGCTCGGGTTCGATCCGGTCGAAGGGGAACCTCGGCAGATCTATTTCTTCGATACCCCAAAGCTTGATCTCAACCGGGCGGGGCTATTCGTACGCGCCAGACGAATGCCGCTCGGGAAGGGCGATACGGTCGTGAAGCTTAGGCCAGTTGACCCGCCGCTGCTTGATCCCAGGCTCCGCCGCGACCCGAACTTCAAGATCGAGCTCGACGTCATGCCCGGTTCGTTCGTGTGCTCGGCCTCGTTCAAGGGGCGCTGCAGCGCCAGTGATGTGTTCGACGTCACGGAAGGGAGGCAGCCGCTTGCGGCGCTCTTTTCCCGTGGCCAACGCGACTTCTACACAGCGCACGCGCCGGATGGGCTGCGGATGAAGCATCTGGTCGCGCTGGGGCCGACATTCGTTATCCGGCAAAAGGAGCAGCCGAAAGGCTTCGATCGAAGGATCGTGCTCGAATTCTGGCTGTACCCTGACGGCTCGCGTGTGCTGGAGATCTCAACCAAAGGCGAGCCGGAAGAAGCTGCTGAGTTGGCGCAAAGCTTCCGGGACTTTGTGGTCGAAAGCGGCCTTCCGCTGGAGAGAAAGGCGACGACCAAGACCAAGTCCGCCCTCCAATATTTCGCCAAGCAGATCAGATAATCGAGCCTCAACGACGCACGGATGATTGGCTGATCGGAATGACGGGCGCATAGTTTGCGCATGGACAAGGACAATGACCCGCCGATCGGCGCAGCGACGCCGCGTCGGCGCCCCAAGCCGGGCCCGCGCGCCATCGGCGGGAAGCCGCTGAAACCCGCAACGCTGATGATGGGGCACGGCTTCGATCCCGCCTTGTCGGAGGGAGCGCTGAAGCCGCCGGTGTTCCTCACTTCAACCTTCGTGTTTGAGAGCGCAGCGGCGGGCAAGCGGCACTTTGAGGGGATCACCGGCAAGCGGCCGGGGGGCACGGATGGGCTGGTCTACTCCCGCTTCAATGGGCCCAACCAGGAGATCCTCGAGGATCGGCTCGGACTATGGGAGAATGCCGAGGATGCGCTCGTCTTCTCGAGCGGCATGGCTGCCATTGCGACCCTGCTGCTGACCTTCGTCAGCGCGGGCGACGTGGTCATTCACTCAGGGCCGCTATACGCCGCGACGGAGACGCTGATCGGCCGGGTGCTCGGACGATTTGGCGTACGCTATGTCGACTTCCCAGCGAGCGCCTCAAAGTCGGAGATTGCCGCTGCGCTGGAGCGAGCGAAAACGACGGGACGGGTCGCGCTCATCTTCCTCGAGAGCCCGGCCAATCCGACAAACGCGCTGGTTGATGTCGAGGCGGTGGCCGCTGCACGGTCAGAACTGTTCCCCAAGGATGCGCCGCCGATCGCGATCGACAATACTTTCCTTGGCCCCTTGTGGTCGCATCCCCTCGATCACGGCGCGGACATCAGCGTCTACAGCCTGACCAAATATGCGGGAGGCCACAGCGATCTGGTGGCGGGCGGGCTCGTTGGCCGGCAAGCCGCTCTCGATCCCGTCCGGATGATCCGCAACACAATGGGAACGATCTGCGATCCGAACACCGCGTGGATGCTGCTGCGGAGCCTGGAGACGCTCGAACTCAGGATGACCCGCGCCGGCGAAAACGCCCTCAAGGTCTGCCAATTCCTGCGTAATCATCCCAAGGTGGAGACAGTTGGCTATCTGGGGTTCCTTGAGGAAGGGTCGCGGCAGGCGGACATCTACCGGCGACACTGCACTGGTGCTGGTTCCACCTTCTCGCTCTATCTCAAGGGCGGTGAGCGTGAGGCGTTCGCCTTCCTCGACGCGCTTGAGATCGCGCATCTGGCCGTCAGTCTCGGCGGGACCGAAACCCTCGCCAGCGCACCGGCCGCGATGACTCATCTGTCGGTCCCGGACGAGCGCCGGCCGGCAGGCGACCGCGCAGACGGTGGCGACCGACACGCCGGCTTCGCGGGCGACGTCCTTGATCGTGGTGGCCATGGGCGGCTTTCGGGTGGGACGGTTCGCGGTGTGCGAGGTGCGT
>CBFGZJ010000183.1:0-4296 GCA_965653215.1 uncultured Sphingomonas sp.
TCTGGCGCACCCGCGCGTCGGCAGCGGGCAGCCGAGCCGTAATCTCGAGCACCTCGACCGCTTCGCCGATGCGACCCGCAAGCGCCATGGCGAGGCCATAGTCGGCGGGGTCGATCAACTCGCGATACTGGTCCAGCAAACGGGTGGCATCGTCTTTGTAGCCCAGTGCGGTCTGCACCAGGGCCAGCTTGAGCACCACTTTCGGCTGGTTGGCGGAAAGTGCGATCGAGTCACGATAAGCGGACTCGGCCGAAACATAGCGACCGCCTGAAAGATATGCGTTGCCGAGCAACGCCCTTAGCTCGGAACTGCGCGGATTAGCAGCGACCGCCTGCTCCGCCAGTCCGACTGCCTCGTGCGGGCGTCCCGCCTCCAGCGCGAGTTGAGCGCGGATTGCATACCCTGCTGTAGGAGCTGGCTGAGAGGCGGCAACGCCTCGGCCCAGCCCCGGAAGTGCACAGCCCCCGAGCAGGCTGGAAGTAGCAATCGCGGCAATCGCGGTTCCAAATCGAAGCGAGGACTTCATCGGATCATCCTTTGCTGGAAGCACGCTTCGACGAGGCGGGAGCGCGTTCAACCATCGATTCGAGCTCAGGCATCGACTGGAGCAACTCGTCGACCGCACTGGTCACCAGCTGCTGCGCCGACTTGCCGGTCACGGCGCATGCTAGGCGAAGCTTGAGGTGGCGCGACGGGTCGAGCCGCAACGTAAATGCCGCTTTCCCCTTGAGTCCCGGAGCCGACCGCGGCCGTGGTTGGCGGCGCGGAGCGACCGCAATTGGCACCACCGCCTGTTGAGCTTCCTCGTCCCCGACTTCCTCGGGATCGTTGACCGCAGACGGAGCGATCATCCGGCCGATGATCTCAGCCTGCTGTCCATGGACCGGCGAGGAGGATGGCGTCGGAGACGGGGTCAGACCAGCCAGCTTGTGTACCGGAGCCTCGGCGACAGTCTCGACAAACTCGTGCTCATCGCCGTCACGGACCGGTGCGAGCACCGGCTTGGGCGGTTCGAACCCCATGTCGTTCCAGCCAAGATCGTCGAGGCCCGCACCCATCTGGCCGAAGCCTTGCGGACGCATCGCTGGACGGGCGGCACCCTTGCGGGCGAGAAGTCCGGAAGAGAGGGAAGCGAAAGGCTTAGCTTCGCTGTTCACGCAACGATCTCCTTACTGGCCAACCACACGGCGGCCGAAACCGCCTTGCGGGCGCGGTGAGATCGGGGCCGCGGCTCCTGGAGCTGCGAAGACGGTGCGGCGGAAATTCTTTTCCAGCCGATCAGAGATATATTCCCAAAGTTCGATGATTTCCTGCGCGGACCGGCCCTTTGGATCGACTTCCATGACCGTCCGCCCGTCGATCATCGACGCTGCGAAATCCGTCCGATGATGAATAGTGACCGGAGCCACCGTGCCATGCTGCGACAGCGCGACGGCGGCTTCATAAGTGATTTTCGCCTTGGGAGTGGCCGCGTTAACCACGAAGATCAGGGGCTTGCCGGCGCGGTCGCACAAATCGACTGTGGCGCCGACGGCGCGCAGATCGTGCGGGCTCGGGCGAGTCGGGATTACGATCAGTTCCGCGACCGCGATCACGCTCTGGATGGCCATGGTGATCGCCGGCGGAGTGTCGATCACAGCCAGCCGGAAGCCCTGCTGACGAAGCACTTCGAGATCGGAGGCGAGCCGTGCGACCGTGGTCTGAGCGAATGCGGGCATGTCTGCTTCGCGCTCATTCCACCAGTCGGCGAGCGAGCCCTGCGGGTCGATGTCGATCAGGCAGACCGGGCCGGCACCCGCCAATTGCGCTTGCACCGCCAGATGGCCGGACAGGGTCGTCTTGCCCGAACCACCTTTCTGCGAGGCCATGGCCAGAACGCGCATCTAAATCCCCTTGCCGTGTTGGTCGCTTGTTGGATGCAACTGACACTAGCGGGCCTAAGATTTGGTTAATCGGCGCGCGACCCTGTTGCGTCGGCTGGCTGCTTGCCGCCCGAGATTGATGCTTTTACTCATTCCCTCAGATGGTTGGGGAGGATCGAATGCTTAATCGCCTTGCGAGGCCCATCATGGCAGCCGTGCTGCTTGGCAGCTCCAACCCCGCTGCTGCTGCTCCAACCGTCCGTTCGGGCATCGAGGCATGGCAGCAGGCCGATTACTCCAAAGCAGTGTCAATCTGGCGGCCGCTGGCTGAGAAGGGCGATGCTGACGCCCAATTCAACCTCGGGCAAGCCTATAAGCTTGGACGCGGAGTGGCGACTGACCTGGCCAAGGCCCAGGTCTGGTTTGAGCGGGCCGCTAAGCGCGGTCATCTCGACGCGCAGACGAACCTGGGACTGCTCTTGTTCCAGAACGGCGATCGAACTGGAGCCATGCGCTGGTTGAAGATCGCTGCGGAGAGCGGCGAAGCGCGGGCCATGCTGCTGTACGGAACGGCACTCTACAACGGCGATGGCGTCGCCCGTGATCCGGCTCGCGCTTACGCCTTTATCGCGCGCTCGGCGGAGATGGGATTCGGGCCTGCCAAGGAATCCCTGGCGGAGATGAACCAGGTCATGCTCCTGGCCGACAAGAACCGCGGGGCGATGATCGCGCGTGACATGGCGGCAGGCGCCTCAACGGCGAAGCGGCCTCTCCCGAGGAACGCGAAGGCACCATCAATGAAGGCTGCGGCGGTGGCCAGTACCCCTGCCAAATCGACGGCTGCTGCAGGCATGTGGCGGGTACAGCTCGGCGCGTTCGCTCAGCGTTCGGCTGCCGAAACCCTGTTTAGGAAATTGTCTGCTACGCCGCCTCTCGCGGGGAAATCTGCGTCGATGGTGGCATCGGGCGGCGTCACCAGGCTCCAGGCCGGTCCGTTTGCGAGCAGAGATTCGGCAAGCAGCGCCTGCGCCACTCTCAAGGCCCGGGGCCAAGCCTGCTTCGTCGTGCCCCCGCGCTGACTTAACCAATTGTTCGTCAGGATGGCGCTACCCAGGATCAATGGGTGGAGTTGCCTCATTACGTCCAAAGGCGATGGCGAGCCGCTGGCGCCGGCGCCAACCGTGCATCCTCGCAGCGGATCATCCCAACGTCGCGGTGATCCGCCGGATCACCGCCAGTTCCGCAGTGGTCGACACCGCTGCCCGTCCGCCGCTCGGCAGCCGAGTTACGATCCATCATCCTGAAGCAGGCGCGATTGAAGGCACGATCTCAGGCCACCTTAACGATGGGCTGGGAATTGCCTTCGAGGATCCGGTACGGGCCGTCGCCTTCGCGCTTGCCAGCCTGGCGACGGACAGCAGCCGGCCTTAATCCTGGATCCACTCCCGGCGCGGAATGCCTTGGGCCCACAGCAAGGCCGTCAAATCCGCATTGATCAATTGCGCATCGGCAGCCGCGGCAAGCTTCGGCTTGGGCCGATAGCCGACCCCCAGCGCCGCTTCCTCGATCATCGGGATGTCGTTGGCGCCGTCGCCGATCGCCAAAGTCTGATCAGCCGCCAACCCCAGCTCGTCTCGGGTCGACTGCAGCGCTCCAAGCTTGGCCGCGCTGTCAACGATTGCACCCTCGGTGAGGCCGGTCAGCTTGCCGTCCGCAATTGCTAGCCGATTGGCGAGCACCCGTTCGAAACCAATGTCGCGGGCGACCGGGTCGGCGAATGCGGTGAACCCGCCTGTCACCAGCAGGGTCATTGCGCCACGCGCCCGCATTGTCCGGACCAACGTGCGCGCGCCCGGGTTGGGAAACACCCGTTCTTCCCGGCATCGGTCGATCGCGCCGGCCTCCAGCCCTTTGAGCAATGCCACGCGTTGGGCAAGCGCCGCGCGAAAGTCCAGCTCCCCCTGCATCGCGCGCTCCGTGATCTCCGCCACCTGCTCCTTGAAACCGGCGAAGTCCGCCAGCTCGTCGATGCACTCGACACCGATCATTGTCGAATCCATGTCAGCGACGAACAATTTCTTCTCGCGCGGGCCGGGCTGGTGAACCACGACATCTGCACCATCGACCTGCTCGAGCGCAGTGCGCGCCACCACTGCGTCGCCCTCATATTCGATATCGGCCGCATCGCCCTCGTCGATCCATCCGGTGAAGGAAGCGCCGATGCCCGCATGTTCCAGCCGGAGCAGTGCCTGCTTCACCATCCTGTCATCCAGCCGGCCGGCTGCTATCAGCGTCGCGATGGCCATGTCGTCTCCCAAATTGCCGCTCGCGCTCATTGCCGGTCCGACGGCCAGCGGCAAGTCGGGATTGGCGGTTCGGCTGGCGGAACGGCGCGGCGGGGTGGTGATCAACGCCGATTCCGCGCAGGTTTATC
>CBFGZJ010000184.1:0-4282 GCA_965653215.1 uncultured Sphingomonas sp.
GATGGGCTTTGTGACGATGCGTGCTCCGGCCAAACAGGGCGGTTTGGAAGCTGGCCTGATCGACGCGGCCCTGGTTTGCGAGGCAGCTGGTCGCGGGATCGCGCCGATCCCGATTGCCGACGGGATTGCGGCGTGCAGCCTGTTGGGCAGGATCGAGGGCGAGGCCGCCACCGCGCTGCTCGAACGAGCTCAGAGCGTTCCCATTGGATTCGACGCGCAGCCGGACGGCATTCAACTGACGCTACAGGACGGGACGCTGCTCTCCCTGAATGGCGAGAACGCGCCGGTAATGATTGCTTCGGGCAATCAGGTCCGTGAGCTGTTCGATGCGGCGCTGATCGAACGTACGCTTCTGCGCACGGCATGGCTCGTCGGCGCGAGCCTTCGCGCGATCGACATTGCCTCGGCCTATGCCACCGAGCGCGAGCAGTTCGGCCAGCCCATCGGGGCATTTCAAGGGGTCGCATTTCCGCTTGCCGATTCAGTCACCGATCTGGAAGGCGGCAAGCTGCTGCTGTGGCGCACGATCTGGGGAATTGCCGAACGCCAGGACGAGGCAGGCGCGCTTGTCGCCATGACCCACTGGTGGATCGCGCAAAGTGCACGAACGGCGGTGCAACGCGCTCTGCGCACCTTCGGCGGCTATGGCTTATCGGTCGAGTATGACATCCATCTTTATTTCCTGGCGATCAACCGTCTCGCCTTGGCTGACGGCGATCCCACGCGCAGCCTGGCAATTGCAGGCGACAGGCTCTGGTCGGACGTTCGCACTCCACTCCCCGACGTTGGCCCTACGGGCATCGAAATGGGCTTGGGAGTAGCGGCGGAGGCCTTCGCTGAAGAGGTCCGCCAGTTCCTCGACGCGGAGATGACTCCGGGCCTTCACGCACGCGCCAAGGCGTCAACGGACGGACATCTGCCGGATCTTCATCGCAGGCTTGCCGCTGTCGGGCTGGCCTATCCCGACTGGCCGAGCGAATGGGGAGGCCAGGGGCGCTCGCCGATGGAGGTCACGGCGCTCGGCCGCGTGTTCGAAGAGTTCGGGATATCGCGCGTACCGATCGGCTGCACGAACATGGGCGCGCGCATGACCATGAAGTTCGGATCCCCCGAACTCAAGGCAGAGGTGTTGCCGAAACTGGCCGACGGCACGGCACTCGCCTGCCTTGGCTTCACGGAACCTCATTCGGGATCGGACATGTATGCAGCTCGGACCCGCGCCGTCCGGGACGGAGACGATTGGTTGATCACCGGACAGAAGATGTTCACCACCGGCGCTCACATCTCGGATTATATTCTGATGCTGGCGCGCACCGATCCGGACGCTCCCAAGCACCGCGGAATCACGATCTTCTTCTTCCCGATGGACTTGCCCGGCATCACCATCCAGCCGGTTGAGACCCTGCAGGACGAACGCACGAACATCACCTTCTACGACGCGGTGAGAGTCCCTGACCGCTACCGGCTGGGTGAGGTGAACGGCGGGTTGAAGGTTATGGCCGCGGCGATGGAAATCGAGCACGGCGGCGAGGGCTACCACATCCACCACCACAGCCTGGTGAGATCGGCGATGGCGTGGGCCAATGCCTCCGATGCAAGCGGAAAGCGCCCAATCGACGATGGCGGAGTCCGTGCGCGTTTAGCGGCCGTTCGGACCCACCTTGAGATTGCCGACCTGCTCTGCCGCCGGGTAACCTGGGCAAGCGAGAATGGAAAAATGGACCGCACGACTGGCCCAATGTCAAAGATGTTCGCGACGGACATCTACATGGCCGATGCTGCAGATTTGGTGGCGCTCACCGCCCCTGACTGCCTCCACCATTCAACCCCGCCGCTTGCCGCGATTGAGGAGGCCTATCGCCAGTCCATCGGCCAGACGATTTATGGCGGTACGAGCGAGGTGCATCGCGGCATCATCGCGCAACATCGGCTCGGCCTGCCCCGCGCCTGAACGGCAGAGCAGTAGAGGGCGGAAATGCGTCCCTACCTACCCCGGCTTCCGCATAGGCGGAAACTTCTTTCGCTGCGTTGATCCGGCGCTCCCGCCGCTATCCTGTGCAGTGTGCCATCGACGCAAGCCGAAGAAGCTGACGCGATCGCCACTGAAGGAACGAGAGCGATGTCCGAGCTTGGTTCCGTGCCCGCTCCCTCTCCTACGGGACGTGCCGGACATGATTTAGCCCGAGGCTCCTCGATCATGTCGTCGAGGAGGCGGATGATCATGCTCCTGTTCCTCGCCTTCATCTACAGCCTAAACTATCTTGACCGCCAAATTGTCGTCATCCTCCAAGAGCCGATCAAAGCCGACTTCCACCTCGCGGATTGGGAACTCGGATTGATGACCGGCGGAGCATTCGGTCTGTTCTACACGGCCATGGGTATTCCCATCGCTCACGTAGTCGATCGCGGCGTCAATCGTGTCCGCCTGATCGCCATGTTCACTGCCGCGTGGAGCATCATGACCGCGATCTGCGGCCTCACCCGCAATTTCGGCCAGTTCTTCGTCGCCCGGATGGGCGTCGGCCTGGCTGAAGCCGGCTTTGCCCCTGCCGCGCATTCGCTGATCTCGGACCTTTTTCCGCTTCGCGAGCGCTCTGCTGCAGCTGGCATCTTTGCCCTTGGCGTGCCGGCCGGCATCATGTCCGGCCTGGCACTTGGCGGAGTGGTCGCGCAGCTCACTGACTGGCGTACCGCGCTCCTGATCGCGGGCGTTCCCGGAATTCTTGCTGCGATCATCTTCCCGCTTGTGGCCCGAGAGCCCAAACGCGGCGGATCCGAACCAGCGGGACACACCGACCAGGCAAGCGAACCACCAGTCAGCTTTGTGGAGGGATTGCGTATCCTCGCGCGCCACCGAGCACTTGTTTTTATTATCGCCGGCAGCGCCGCCATTTCGCTGGCGCAGTCCGGCATCACCGCCTGGCTGCCCTCGTTCCTGATCCGGACCCACGGCATGACATTGGCGGAAGTAGGCATCAGCCTTGGCCTGCTGACCGGCCTATGTGGTGGCTTCGGAACTTGGCTGGGCGGCTGGCAAGGGAGTCGACTTGGCGGCGGAGGAATGCAGACCATGCTGTGGCTGCCCATTGCCGGCGTTTTACTCTGCGCGCCGCTCTATATCGGGGCGCTTAGCCTGGGGAGCGGTCAGAGCGCCATGTGGATGCTGATCCTGCCGACGATCCTAGGCGCATTGTGGGTCGCTCCGTCGATCGCGCTGACACAGAGCCTCGCGCCAGTCACCTTGCGGGCCAGGGTAAGCGCAATTTATATCGTGTCCGCGAACCTGATCGGGGTGTCCTTGGGACCCCTCGCCGCCGGAGCACTGAGTGACTGGTTCGCATCACTGAACGACGGTGATCCCGCGGCTGGACTCCGCCAGGCGCTCATGTGCCTCACACTCTTCTTCCCGATCGGCGCTGCGCTCTGGTTTGTTGCGGGACAAGCTCTCCGACACGAAGCTGGCGGCCGCCGGACACCATCAATCATCACTGGTTTCTCAATGAACAGGGCAAATGAAGTTAACTGGTGAGAGTGCGCGTGAGACATTCGAGATTTTAAAGGGGGAGTTTTGCAATGATGCGATCAATCAAGGGTGGCGTTCTGTTCCACACCACAGCAATCACAGCGTTCTGGATTTCCAGCGCGGCACAGGCTCAAACTGAAGTCCAAGCCCAACCTCAACCGGCCCCGGCACCCACCGAACAAGCGACTTCGTCGAATGACGAAATCATTGTCACCGCTCAGCGCCGGGAGGAACGCGCGCAGGACGTGCCCATTGTCATTACGGCGTTTTCTGCGGAGCGGATCCAGCAGCAGGGAATCACGGAACCCCAAGACCTGCAGGGGACTGTTCCGTCGCTGATTGTCGGCACCAACGGAGTCCCCTCGCGGGAATCGCAAAGCTTCACGATCCGCGGACAGGGCGCGACCTTTCAGGCATCCCCCGGCGTGGTGGTGTATTTGAACGAAGTGCCGCTGCCAGCGGCGATTTCAGCCCCGCAGCAAGGCGGCCCCGGCAATTTCGTCGACCTGGAAAATGTTCAGGTTCTGAACGGTCCGCAAGGCACGCTGTTCGGACGCAACACGACTGGCGGCGCGGTCCTGCTCGTTCCCAAGAAGCCGACGAATAACTTCGAAGGTTATATTCAAGGGAAGCTCGGCAATTACGACAACAAGGAACTGGAAGGCGCGATCAACGTGCCGATCGTCAATGACAAGGTCCTGCTGCGCGCCGTGGGTGCCTATCAGGACCGCGACGGCTACACGCGCGATGTCGTGTGGG
>CBFGZJ010000185.1:0-4280 GCA_965653215.1 uncultured Sphingomonas sp.
AGCGCATGGCTGCCTTCCGCCACCTGCCACTGCACCAGCTCGCGGAACGCGCCTTCATCGACTTGCCCCGACGAAAATGGTGTGACCAGCGCGGGAATGGACCCGAAAAACATGCATTTAGTCCTTCACGAGAAGTTCGAAGACGCGTTAGAACTGGTTTTCGGACGCGCGATTCAGCGCCTGATAAGGACCAGCGCCGCAGTATGTCCAGCGTGAGGCGAATCATCCCTTTGGCGGCCTTGCTTGTGGCAAGCGCCGCGGCGACCGCAACTCAGCTCAATTGGCCGCCGGTAAAGGTCGCCGCCGCGCAGAACCGGGCCGTGTACGCCGCTCCGGCTAGTCCAACCTATTCCGCCTACAGCGTCGCCTACGCCCTCGAGGATTGGCGTCGCTTGCGGTCAGGGGCGAGCTACTCATTTTCAACCTACGCGCGGTTCCTGATCGCCAACCCGGATTGGCCCGGCGAGTCCGCAATGCGGCGCGCGGCCGAACGCGCGATGCAGCCCGGCGAAGATACAGCGACCGTGCTTGCCTTCTTCCGGACCGAGCCGCCGCAATCCGCGACCGGCTATACGCGTCTCGCGGAAGCACTTCACGCCTCTGGCCGATCCGCCGAAGCACTGAACGCCGCGCGCGAAGCATGGGGATCGAGCAACCTCAGCAGCTATGATGAACTGCTGATCACAACTCGCTTCGGCCAGTCGCTGACGGCCGCCGACCACGATCGTCGGATCGACCGGCTGCTGATGGATCGCGACACGCAGAACGCGCGCCGGATGCTTCAATCCACGACTCCAGCTCGCCGGCCAGCATTCATCGCGCGGCTGGCGATGCTTGAGCGGTCCCCGGAAACGGAGCGTCTTTACGCGGCGGTTTCTGCCTCCACTGCAACCGATGGGGGGCTCCTCTATGAGCGGGCGCGCTATCTGCGTGACGGCAACAAGCACGCGTCGATGCGGCAACTGCTCGCCCGGCCGCACAATTTCACCTACCGGCCGGGAAGCGCCGAGCGCTGGTATGAGTTGATGCTGTCGGCAGCGCGAGGTGCCGCCGCCAACGGGCAATCGCTCACTGCTCTCCAGATTGCGCGGCAAGTCAGCGACGCCTTCCCTGCCGGAAGCGATATCAGCCTCAAGCCGCTGCCCATCCGCGATCATTACACCAGCCTCGTGTGGCTGGCCGGAACCACTGCGTTCCGTCACTCGCGTCCCGCTGAAGCCGCCGAACTCTTCCGCCTCTATTCCAGGGGCGGGCGCTCACTGCAGGTCATGACCAAGGGTCTCTATTGGGCAGGCCGTGCCGCCAATGCCGCACAGCGCTCCGATCTCGCTACCGCCTATTTCGGCCAGGCGGCTGCCTATCCGGACCAGTTTTACGGGCAGCTGGCGCTGGAGCGGCTGGGCCGGCGGGTTTCGCCGCCGACGGGCCTACCGAGCCTGTTGGTCACTCCCGAGCGCCGCTCCGCATTCGAGCAGAAGCGCCTGGTGCAGGCGGTTCGCCTGCTCGGCCGGCAGGGCCGTTGGACGGAGCAAACCCTGTTCGTGCGCGCCCTTGCCGAATCGCTTGTGAATGACGAGGAGCGCGGGTTGGCGGTGGACCTCGCCGGGCAAATCGGGCGACCCGACCTGGCGGTATGGACGGCCCGCGCCGCTCGGAACAATGGCGTCTTCTATTATGTCCGTTCGGCCTACCCCCTGATCCCGGGCGGTTACAACTCCGTCCGGCTATGGTCGGTCGCGCATGGGATCACACGCCAGGAAAGCTCGTTCGACCGGGCGGCAATCAGCCATGCCGGGGCGCGAGGGATGATGCAGCTGATGCTCCCGACTGCTCGCGAACAGGCCGGCAAGATGGGCGTCCGCTATGACTATGCCCGGCTGACGACCGACCCATCCTACAATGTCATGCTCGGTTCGGCCTACTTCTCGCGGTTGCTCACGCGGTGGGACGGCAATTATCCGCTCGCGGTCGCCAGCTACAATGCCGGCTCCGGCAATGTCGCGAAATGGATTCGGGCAAATGGCGATCCGCGGCGGTCCGGAGCCGACATCGTCAGCTGGATCGAAGCGATCCCGTTCACCGAGACGCGTGGTTATGTCCAGCGGGTGCTTGAGAATACCGTGGTCTACGATCGGCTCAACCCATCGGTGCCGATGGCCGCTGCGGGGCCGCACCATCTCTCCAGCTATCTGGGCAAGTCGCGGCCGGGCTGAGCGTGAGCGAGCGACCGCCACGGTTCATCACGCCCGAAGGATTCGCGCGACTCAGGGCCGAGTATGATCGCCTGTTCTCGCAGGAGCGCCCGAAGCTGGTGGAAACCATCTCCTGGGCAGCCGCGAACGGGGATCGCTCCGAGAACGGGGACTATATCTACGGCCGCAAGCGGCTGCGCGAAATCGATCGGCAGCTGTCGCATCTGTCTCGCGCCATGAAAGCGGCCAAGGTCGTCGATCCCGCGCGCCAGCCGGATCGCGATCGAATCCGCTTCGGAGCCACGGTCGAACTTGCCGATGACAATGACGAGCGGCGGGTTCTCACCATCATCGGAGACGATGAGGCGGATGCCTCTGCCGGGCGGATCGGCTGGAGCGCTCCGCTGGCGCGCGCTCTTGTTGGTGCGCAGGTTGGCGATGAGCGGATTGTTCGCCTTCCAAGCGGCGAGAAAAGCTATGAGGTGATCGCGATCCGCTACCCCGATTAGCTCAGGACGCGCCCGCTTCGTTGGCAAGCGCCGGCGGTGCAGCCGGCAGGCTCTTGGTGAGAGCCTCGACAATGGCGGCAAGGGCCAGCAGACCGGCCTCGCCATGATCGTCGCCGCTGATCACCGTCCACGGCGCCCAGCGTGTGTTGGTTTGTCCAAGCAAGTCTTCGAAAACGCGGCCATATTGCGGATCGGCGGTGCCGGTCAGAGTAGCCTGAGAGGACTTCGTCAAGCGCTTCCACGGATCGGCAGACCGCTCGGCCAGCCGGCGCGCCTGAACCTCACCACTCACCGTGATGTAGAGCTTGATGAGCAGGGTTCCATAGTCATTCTGCTGCGCTTCGAATTCATTGATTTCGTCGTAAGCGCGGGTCCAGTCCGCCTGCGCCACTCGACCGAGCAGCCGGTCGTCAAGCACGCGGCGATACCAGCTGTGGAAGAAGATCGCCGTGGTGCCGGCCGCCGGAAGGCGGGTCCAGTAGCGCGCCAGCCAATGCCCCTCGCCTTCGGCGCGACGATCGAATGCGATCGGATGCACGAGGAAGTGACAGGGATCGAGCCCGCAGACGATCTGCTGCAGCACATGCTTCTTGCCGGCGCCCTCGGGACCTTCGATGACGAGAATAACGCGGCGCTTGTGCACAATCTGGGCAAGGTGGAGAGCGCTGAGGCGCTCCTGCAGGTCACCAATGGTCAGCGGTCCCGCCGACAGATCGTGGGTTCCATCCGAAATGACAGGCAATTCCGTCAGCACCGCCTATCGCTAGTGGAAGCGATCATGCCCCTCAACAGACGTTAACCATAATCGCCGGCGCAATGTCCCGATTTGAGCCGAACCGTTGTTCGATCAACGGTTGGCCGGCTCGGCGGCGATGCGGATCCCCAGCTCTCGCAGCTGCTTGGTCGACACCGGCGCGGGCGCGTTCATCATCAGGTCCTCGGCCTTCTGGTTCATCGGGAAGAGGACCACTTCGCGGATGTTCGGTTCTCCCGCCAACAACATCACGATCCGGTCATGCCGGGGAAATTCGCATCAACCTCGTCGCGCGAATAACCGGCGATCTCGAACGCCTTGTACATGATGTCCGGGCGGTGGTTGCGGATCGCTCCCGAGCTCAGCTCAACCCCATTGCAGACGATGTCGTACTGCCACGCGAGAATTTCGAGCGGATCCTTGGTCTCCAGCGCCTCCAACTCGCCCTGCGGCATCGAGAAGGGGTTGTGGCTGAAGTCGATCTTCTTCTGCTCTTCATTATATTCGAACATCGGAAAGTCGACGATCCAGCAGAAATCAAAGCGGTTTTCGTCAATCAGGCCGAGCTGCTCCGCCACCCGCGTCCGCGCGTGTCCGGCGAGCTTGGCGGCTTCGGCTTCCTTGCCGGCAGCAAAGAACAGCCCATCGTCCGGGCCGAGCCCCATCGCGGCGGCAATTGCATCCATGCCCTCAGTACCATGATTCTTGGCAATGGGACCGCCCCACTCGCCACCCTTGCGCGTTGCATAGCCGAGGCCCGCAAACCCTTCGGAACGGGCCCATTCGTTCATGTCGTCGAAGAATTTCCGGCTCTTGTCGGCTGTC
>CBFGZJ010000186.1:0-4240 GCA_965653215.1 uncultured Sphingomonas sp.
TGACGCCAGGCTCGGATAATCACTCCAGAAGGCGGCGCGAGTAGAAGATTGGCTGGCACTCAATTCTATTTTAGGAATTCGGAGATATTGCCTACCTTCCGGCTGAACCATTAGGCTCCAGGACGATTTAGGTCCTCTCCTGTATTGAGGCCTCTGGAGTTAGCGAGTGGAGGCGATGTGAAGGTCGTAATTCTGGCGGGCGGCTATGGAACCCGGCTGAGCGAAGAGACTACCGTCATACCCAAGCCGCTGGTCGAGATCGGCGGCGAGCCGATTCTGTGGCACATCATGAAGCATTATGCGCATCACGGGCTCAATGAGTTCGTGATCTGCTGCGGCTACAAGGGCCATCTGCTCAAGCGCTACTTTCTCGACTATTTCGAGCGCAAGTCCGACCTCACCATCGATCTCGCGACCGGCCGATGCGAGATCGCCAAGACCCGGACTGCCGAGAATTGGAAGGTAACGCTGGTCGACACCGGGCTCAACACACTGACCGGGGGGCGGATCACGCGGGTCGCGGACTATCTCGGCAATGAGAGCTTCTGCCTCACCTATAGCGACGGCGTGAGCGATGTCGATATCGGAGAACTGATCGCCTTCCACCGCCGCGAACAGGCGCTCGCCACCGTGACTGCGGTGCAGCTGCCGGGCCGGTTCGGCGCGCTTGAGATCGCCTTGACGGAGCCGCGGGTGTCCGGGTTCAGGGAGAAATCTCACAGTGACGGCGCGGTGATCAACGGCGGCTTCTTCGTGCTTGAGCCCGGAGTGCTCGACCTGATCGACGGCGACGACACGGTGTTCGAGCAGGAGCCGCTGCAGCGCCTGGTGGCCGCTAGCCAGCTCGCGGTCTACCATCATACGGGCTACTGGCAGAACATGGATACCCTGCGCGACAAGGCGGTGCTGCAGGAGCAGTGGGACAGCGGGTCGCCGCCGTGGCGGACCTGGGACCGCTCGCAGCCTGCCAAAGCCGCTGCGCGCGCCTGACTGGTTAACTGCCGATAGACGCGGGGAGTGGGACAGCGTTCGCCGCGCTCAGCCGTTGATCGACGGCTTCGCGGATTCCTGGCGCGTCGGAGAATTTCCGTGCGAAGAAGGCGCCTGACGCGAATACCGCGGGCAGTCCTTCGATGGTCATGAGGCGCGGGTGTGCGCCGCCGCCGCCCCAATCGGTGTAGCGGCGATTGTCCCGCTGGATCGTGACGTCGGCGCGATTGGCGAGAACTGTCGCGTAATAGGCCTCTTCCGGCAGCGGACGCATGCGCAGGAAGCGCCGGAGCTTGAGGTCCTGCCGAGAGGGGCTCAGCCGGATTTGGGCGACCTTGCGGTTCCCGGTAACCCAGCCCTCCCCGCAGAAGCAGCCAAATTCCGGTGTGAACGGGTGCAACCCACGGACTGGGGGGCGGTAGGTCACCCGGCCGAGGCGCGGCTGAGGCTTCCAACGGATCGTCGGCAGCCACAGTTGCGCGGACAGATACCAGCGCCGCTTCAGCTCACGGTTTCCGGCGCTCTGGAAATGATCGAGGCCCGGATTGGGCTCGCCGATCAGTCTGGCGCGAGCAGCGGTTCCGTCGGTCACTGGCCGGACATCGATGAAGGCGTCGCAGTCGGTGCTGGCGAGTTCCTCTCGGACCTTATCGGCGGCCATGACCGGATAGTCGGCGGCGCTCAGCAGGAAGAACCAGTCCGGGTCCTGATCACGATAAAGCAGCGCCAGCGCGTCGAGCACCGCCTGAACGGTCGTCCACTTGCCCCAGCCGGTGCGCCGGTGGGGGCGGACGAACCGCACGTTCGGGGGGAAGGTACCGACATCCTGCGCGGCCAGCGAGAAGTTATGATGGATTGCGATCGGCGGATTGTCATATTGCTGGTTGAGGGCCGCGACCAGCCGGCGCAGCTTGCCATCACCCTCGTGGGACAGGATCAGGAACCCGATAGTCGGCGCGCTCATCGCTTCTGGCTATCCTGCGCGCCCAAGCCGCGCAATTGTCCGGAAGTTCAAAGGCGGCAGCCGTCTCGGATCCGGACAGTCTAGCGGAACGGCGGCTCGTCGAAGCTGCGCAGCTTGCGCGAATGGAGCGCGTCGCCCTCGCGCTTGAGGATGTTGAGCGCTTCGATGCCGATCCGCAGATGCTGGCTGATCGCCCGCTCGTAGAAGGCATTGGCCTGCCCGGGCAGCTTGAGTTCACCGTGGAGGGGCTTGTCCGATACGCACAGCAGCGTCCCGTACGGGACTCGGAACCGATAGCCCTGCGCGGCGACGGTTGCCGATTCCATATCGATTGCAACCGCTCGGCTTTGATTGAACCGCAGCGCGGATTGCGTGAACCGCAATTCCCAATTGCGGTCGTCGGTCGTCACGACCGTGCCAGTACGGAGCCGTTTCTTGACGCTGTCCTCATCCTCGCCGGTGACCGTCACCGCCGCCTGGAACATCGCGGTCTGCACCTCGGCGATGGCAGGGATGGGAATCTCAACCGGCAGCACATCGTCGAGCAGGTGATCGTCGCGCAGGTAGGCGTGGGCCAGCCCATAGTCGCCGATCGTCTGGCTTCGCCGCAGGCCACCGCAATGGCCGATCATCAACCAGGCTTCGGGCCTGAGCACCGCGATATGGTCGCAGATCGTTTTCGCGTTCGACGGGCCTACGCCGATGTTGACCAGCGTGATTCCGCCACCCTGTTCACCGATCAGATGGTAGGCCGGCATCTGATGGCGGCGCCAGCTACCGGCAGCCACCTCCGCCTCGACATTCTCCAGCGAACCCCGATCATAGGTCGCGCCGGGAACCGAGAGCGCCTGCCACGGCGATGATCGAGATCGCAACGCATCGGCCGCGAACCGAACGAATTCATCGACATAGCGGACATAGTTGGTGAACAGGATAAACCGCTGGAAGTGCTCGGGCGAAGTGCCGGTATAATGTCGCAGCCGAGCGAGGCTGAAGTCGGTGCGCGGGGCATCGAAAAGGGCGAGCGGTCGCACATCCTCCACGGGCGACACCCACAGTCCGTCCGGCAGCTCATCACCGATGTGGACGAGATCGGTTCCCGGAAACCACCGTCCCAACTCCGCGCTGCTCACATCATCGAGCCGCAGATCGTCGCTTGAGTCGAGCACATAAGGGAAGGGGATTTCACTGTCGGAGCGGCCGACGCTGATCTCGACGCCATAGTCACGGATGAGATGCTCAAGCTGGATGGTCAGATAGTCGCGGTAGAGTTCCGGTCGAGCCACGCTGGTGGCGTAAACCCCCGGCTGATTGAGCCGCGCGAAGGCGCGCGGGGTCGGGACCGGTGGGTTCCTCGGATCATAGACGACACGCAGTTCGGGATAGGCGAAGCTTCCCTCCGCCCGGCTGACCGGATCGGGCCTGGTGCCGTCGCGGCAGTAGGCCGCCAATGCGGTTCGCAGGTTGGCGACGGATTCGTCATAGATGGCGCAGAGCTGGTCGATGATGGCCGCAACGCCGGTCATCGCGACACTGTGCCTGTGATGATGATCGAACGCCAGCGGGTCTCCGCAACGGAACAGCGCATACGAAAAGGGCGGCCCCTGCGGACCGCCCTTAGCAAGTTGATCGAGATAAAGGCGTTTAGCGCTTGGAGAACTGGAAGCTGCGGCGAGCCTTGGCCCGGCCGTACTTCTTGCGCTCAACGGCGCGCGAGTCGCGGGTCAGGAAACCGGCCCGCTTGACCGCGGTCCGAAGCACCGGCTCATAGCGGCTCAGCGCCTGGGCGATCCCATGCTTGACTGCCCCAGCCTGACCGGACAGGCCACCACCCTTGACGGTGCACACCACGTCATATTGATCGCGGCGCTCGGCGACGTCGAATGGCTGATTGATGACCAGGCGCAGCGTCGGACGTGCAAAATAGGTCGACTGATCGCGGCCGTTGACGGTGATCTTGCCGGTGCCTGGAACGAGCCACACCCGCGCCACGGCGTCCTTGCGGCGACCTGTCGCGTAGGCCCGGCCATGCTTGTCGAGTTGCTGCTCGCGCAGCGGAACTTCCGGCAGTGCCTGGGTGCTCGGCACCCCGGACTCAGCGGGAGCAGCCTGCGCCGCCTGATCGGTCAGCGAGGCGAGATCGGAAAGGGACTGGCGATTGTCGGACATTATGCGCCCACCTTGTTCTTGCGGTTCATCGCAGCGACGTCGAGCGGCTGCGGGTCCTGGCCGCCGTGCGGATGCTCGGTGCCGTTGTAGAGGTGCAGGGCGCGCATCTGGTCGCGG
>CBFGZJ010000187.1:0-4231 GCA_965653215.1 uncultured Sphingomonas sp.
GGCGGGCCTCGGCACGCTGTTGCGCGAGCTCCCGCACCGCTCGATCCGATCCGTGGTCGTCGTCGATCGGTCATCCACCGATCGTCCGACAGCTGGTGCTCGGAATGCCGCGTGAGGAACAGTTAACCCGTTCCACGCGCATCATCGTCCGTCTCGTGCGCGAAGAAATCAAGCATCTGGTGGATAGCGGCATCTGGAAGGCGCAGCTGCAGTATTGAACGCGTGCCGTGCGCGCGTTGGTGCCGGGACAAGGAGGAATAAATGAGATCGGATCGCCGCAGCCTGCTCAAGGGTGGGGGCGCTGTTGCCGCTACCACCACTTTGCCCTCCCTTCTGACCGCCTGCATGACCGGCTCAAGCTCGGGCAGCGGGCGCACCGACGACGAGCTTCTTTACGTGGCGCTACCCGGGGTTCGGAATTATCTCGAATGGGGAGGCGAAGGGATCCTGGTCTATGACATCGCGAATGGCCACAAGCTCCTTCGCCGGATCAGGCCAGTGGAAACGGCAGGATCGCGGCCTTACCGGGTCAAGGGATTAGCCGGTTCAGCCGCCAGCGGGCGCCTATTTCAAACAACGAGTGAGGCTATGGCGTGCCTCGATCTCACGACCGAGGAATGGCTGTGGGAACGCCGCTATGAAGGCGGGTGCGATCGGCTGGCGATCGCTCCTGACGGGGCGACGCTCTATGTGCCCTCCTTCGAAGGCCCACATTGGCACGTTGTCCGCGCGACCGACGGCGAAGTGCTGGCGAAGATCGAACCGAAGTCCGGCGCGCACAACACCATCATCAGCCTCGATGGCAGCGAAGCCTATCTTGCCGGGTTGAAGTCGGCGACGCTGAGTATTGCCGATGCGCATCGCCATGCAATCGTGCGGGGTGTAGGCCCCTTCAGCAGCGTCGTCCGGCCGTTCACTGTCAACGGGAGTAAGACGCTGTGTTTCGTCAACGTCAACAATCTGCTCGGCTTCGAAGTTGGGGATTTAAGAACCGGAGCACGCCTTCATCGCATTGAGGTCGCGGGATTTCGCAAGGGGCCCGTGGAACGACACGGCTGCCCAAGCCACGGCATTGGACTAACACCCGATGAAAGGGAGCTCTGGATCGTTGATGGGGCAAACAAGCACGTGCATGTCTTTGACGCGACGGTCATGCCACCTCGCCAGATGACGAGCATACAAGTTCGCTATCAGCCCGGTTGGATCATGTTCAATAACGACGGCCGCTACGCTTACCCCTCAACTGGCGAGGTGATCGAAGTCGCAAGTAAGAAGATCGTCGCGACGTTGAGCGACGAAGCCGGAAAACCCGTACAGAGCGAGAAGATGGTGCCGGTGCGAAGGTCGGCTGGCCGACCGGTCATGATCGGGAATCAATTCGGCGTGGGTCGCAAGGTTTGATTCCGGCGGGAACGTCCGAATAATCCCGGCGACGTCGAGGGACGGCGCATGGACTAGCCGGTCGGGTGCACTCGCCCAGCGGGTTCGGCCTCTGAATGCTCGAACTCCTCGAGCTCTTGTGCGGCCGGTACTGTGATCTTGTAGTCGCGCCAGCGACCATAGCGGTAATAAGCGACCGTCAGCAGGGTGGAGACTGCCGACCCGACCGGAAAGCTCCACCAGATTGCGTCTGCCTCCAACCACCGGAACAGGAAGAAGATGGCGCCGAGGCGGCCAGGAAGCAGTGCCAATGCCATGATCACCAGTGGCGCCAGGGTCGCCCCGTTTGCGCGAGTCACGCCGGACAGGACCATGGTGATTCCAAACAGGATGAAGCTCCAACCAGCCACCAGGTTGATGTGGTCGGCGATGGCAATTGCCTGACTGTCGCTGCCGAGGAACAGGCCAAGCACGAGATGATCAGCCAGCGCCAGCACCGCGACCATCGACCCGGTTAGCGCAAGGTTCATGACCACTCCGGCGCGGGCAATCTGTCCGACACGGTTCCACTGACCGGCACCGATGTTCTGCGCGGCCATTGCGCTCACCGCGGTGCCGATGGCAATCGCCGGCATTTGAATATAGGTCCACAGCTGGTTGACGGCGCCATAGGCTGCCACGGTGCTGGTCCCCTCGCGATTGACCAATCCGATCATCACCAGCGCCGAACCCGACATCACGATCATCTGAAGTCCCATCGGCGCGCCCTTGCGGACGATCACTCCAACCAGCTCCCGCGATGGGAGAAAGTAGGCGAACTCGTCCCTGCGGAGGCGGATCGGAAGGTCTCTGGCGTAAATGTAAAGGATGAGTGCAGCCAGAGAGCAATAATTGGCGATTAGTGACGCCATTGCTGCGCCGGCGATGCCCATTTCCGGCGCCGGCCCAAGACCGAGAATGAGCACCGGGTTGAGCGCAACATCGATCAATGTGCCGGGGAGCATGAACAGAAATGGGGTCATTGAGTCGCCGGTCCCGCGTAGGGACATCGTCAGCAGGATCATGATCAGGCTGGGAGGCAGTCCGGCGAACATCACCTGAAGATATGGAAGAGCGAGGTGGAACACCTCCTTCGGGGTGCCGAGTAAATTGAGCAGATAGGGCGTCGCGATCCAGCCGCCGGCTGCGGCACAGATTCCCAGCACCAAGAATAACGAAGTCCCAGCCCCCACCGAGCGCCGCACGCCCGCGATGTCGCGGCGGCCCATGCTCTGTCCGACCAGGATGGTCGCGGCCATTCCGAACCCGAACACAAGGGAAAAGATCATGAACAGGATCAGATTGGCGTTGGAGGTTGCCGCCAGTCCCGCTTCACCAACCAACTGCCCCACCCAGATTGCGTTGATCGATCCGTTCAGTGATTGCAGGATATTCGAGCCAAGCGTGGGCAACGCGAACACCAGGAGTGTCTTGGTAATTGGGCCTTCGGTGAGATTGACGGCTTGTTCCAGGCTTTTTGCCGCCGCCCAGCCCTTGCGTGTGTCTTCGACCATTAGCGGAGCGGTAGGACATCATTGGTCGAGGCGCCATAGCAGGTCCAGCTATAAACGATCAGCGATCAAGCTCAGCGGATCCGCACAGTGGCTTCGGATTCGCTCACTGGATTGCTGAGGGAACCTCCCTCCCTTAGGGTGCGAATGTTCCCAAGCGCTGAGGTTATTTTCATGACTGCTCTAAGTTTTTCCTTCACCAAACTCGTCGTCAGTGATCTCCACGCGTCCGAGCAGTTTTACATCCGGACACTAGGCCTTTCGCGCGTAACTTACGTCGAATTCGGCGAGGGTTGGGAACAATTGCAGGAGATCATCCTTGCCGTACCGAATGGCGCTCCCGGGCGTCCGCAGCTTATCCTGATTCACTATCCCAACAGGCCGATGCCGGTGCCCGGCGAAACGGTGATCGGCTTCGCGGTCGATGACGTTGAAGCGACTGTCGCGGCTCTAAGTGAAACGGGTGGGCGCATCACGGTACCCGTCGTCGAAATGACGGAGCATCGACTGAAGCTGGCTTATGCGACCGATCTCGACGGCCATATCATCGAGGTCATCCAGGCACTTTAGCTGTCGGGGCCTAGATCGGGCACCCATCCTGCGCCGTTGATATGCGAACCGCCATCGACGAACAGCGTGTTACCGGTCAGGTAACGCGCGTCCTCGCTGGCCAGGAAGAGGGCAACGCCGCCGATATCCGCTTCCGGGTCGCCCATCCGGCCCATCGGATTGGCTGCTGTGGTGGCTGCGGCGAGCTCCGGCTCCGTCCTCTCGAATTCGCGATAGCCGGCTGACGCCGCGGCGGGACAGATGATGTTGGCACAAATGCCATAGCCGGCCCATTCCCGCGCGGCGCTACGCGTATAGGCGCGGAGCGCTTCCTTCCCGACATTATACTCGGCGGTCCCCAAATGCGCGTTGACGCCGTTGAGGGAGCCGATGTTGATGATTCGACCCCAATGTCGGCCGCGCATGTGCGGGAAAGCCGCCTCCATCGACCATTTCGCGGCGTAAAGGCACATGTTCATGCAGGATTCGAATTGAGGGTCTGACAGGGTCTCGATGCGCTGCAATCCGCCGCCGCCAAATGCATTATTGACCAGGATGTCGATGGAGCCGAAGCGATCCACGCAGGCTTGCACAGCTCCGACAACATCGTCGCGCACCGTGACATCACATCTACGGAAATCGGCCTCGACGCCGAGTTCGCGCAGTTCCTTGACCACCTGTGCGCCTTTGTCCGCATCCACATCCGCGACCAGGATCGACCGCTTCGTCAGGTACGACCGCCCGCACATCCC
>CBFGZJ010000188.1:0-4198 GCA_965653215.1 uncultured Sphingomonas sp.
GTCCGCCTTCCTGGGCGGGAACCCAACGACGTCTTCACCAGCCCGCCCGTCTCCCATGTGGTCGAGCCGGATGTGCAAATCCAGGAACAGCTCGCGCCGAAGCAACAGCAATTCCTCTCCGCCTACGCCCGCATTACTCCAAGGAAATCATGATCATGAGCGCAGATTTTTTCGCCGACATCCCCACCGTCCGCTTCGAAGGGCCCGAGAGCTCGACCGACCTCGCCTATCGATATTACGACAAGGACCGGGTGGTGCTCGGCAAGCGGATGGAGGATCATCTGCGCTTTGCCGTTTGCTTCTGGCACAGCTTCTGCTGGCCCGGCAGCGACGTGTTCGGCGGCGGCACATTCGGCAGGCCGTGGCACTCTGGCGCGAATGACAGCGCTGCTGCGGCGGCCAAGCGCGCCGCGGCGTTCAGCTTCTTCGAAAAGCTCGATATTCCCTTTTACACCTTCCACGATGTTGACGTGATGGCCGAGGCGCAGGATGTCGCCACCCATCGTCGTCTGTTCGCCGAGGCGGTTGATGATCTGGAGGCACTTCAGAGCCGGTCCCGGCGCAAGCTGCTGTGGGGCACCGCCAATCTGTTCAGCCATCCGCGCTATGCGGCCGGAGCGGCGACCAGCCCCGATCCGGAGGTGTTCGCCTGGGCCGCGATGCAGGTCCGCGACGCACTGGAAGCGACTCACCGGCTCGGCGGCGCGAACTATGTCCTGTGGGGCGGGCGCGAAGGCTATGACACACTGCTCAATACCAACGTGCGGCGGGAGCTGGATAATTTCGGCCGCTTCCTGGCGATGGTGGTCGAGCACAAGCACAAGATCGGCTTCAACGGGACGATCCTGATCGAGCCCAAGCCGCACGAGCCGACCAAGCATCAATATGATTTCGACACCGCGACCGTCTATGGCTTTCTCAAGCGCTATGGCCTTGAGCAAGAAGTGCGGGTCAATATCGAAGCCAATCATGCGACGCTTTCGGGGCATACGTTCGAGCATGAAATCGCGATGGCGGCGGCGTTCGGCATCTTCGGATCGATCGACGCCAATCGCGGCGACCCGCAGAATGGCTGGGACACCGATCAATTTCCCAACTCGGTCGAGGAACTGACCCTCGCAATGGTCGAAATCCTGCGGGCTGGCGGCTTCACCACCGGCGGGTTCAACTTCGATGCCAAGGTTCGCCGTCAGAGCTTCGAACCTGTCGATCTGTTCCACGGCCATGTCGGCGCGATCGATGTCGTCGCGCGAGGCCTGCTTCGGGCCGCAGCGATCATCGAAGACGGGCGCATCGACGCGTTCAGGTCCGAGCGCTACGCCGGCTATGATAGCGAGCTCGGTCACGCCCTGACTGGATCGAGCGCAACGCTCGCGTCCGCGGCCGACCTCGCGGTCGAGCGTAATCTTGCGCCGCAACCGCGCTCGGGCCGGCAGGAAATGCTGGAGAATCTGGTCAACCGCTTCTGACCGGAAGAGGCCGTGACCGCCCTCAGCTTGCGCGCTGGCGATTATCGCCTCGACCTCACGCCAGCGGCTGGTGGCTCGATCGCGCAGTTCGAATGGCGGTCGGAGCCGCTATTCCGACCGACCTGCAGCCCATCGATCCTCGACACGGCCTGCTTCCCGCTCGTCCCCTTTTCCAATCGGATCGCCTTCGGCCGGTTCGAAGCGGACGGGCGCCCGGTCGTACTTCAGCCGAACTTTCCGGGCACGGATCACCCGCATACGCTGCACGGCTTTGGCTGGCTGCAATCCTGGTCAGTCGTGACGGCCGAGGCCGATCACGCGACAATCCGTCATGACTATGCTGCGGGGGAATGGCCGTGGGATTATGGTGCCGAGCAGGAGTTTGCGCTCTCCCCGGCGGGTCTGACCCACCGTCTTACCCTCACCAATCGCGGTTCGACCGCGATGCCCGCCGGCCTCGGCGTTCATCCCTATTTCCCGAGGACGGCGAGCACCGTCTACCACGGCCTGCACCGCTGCGAATGGCTTACCGGCGAGGACGGCCTGCCGATCTCTCTCCAGTGTGAGGACCAGGCAGTCGACTGGTGGCGGGGTCAGTCGGTCGCGAGCCGGAGCGTCGATACGGTGCAGGCGGGGCGCGAAGGTCCGCTCCGCATCTCATGGCCCGAGCGCGGCTTGGGCTTGACGATCAAGCCGTCAAGCAACCTGCCGTTCACCACCGTCTATACGCCCGCCGACAGTGACTTTTTCTGCGTCGAGCCGGTCAGCCATTCGACCGATGCGGTGAACCAGCTGGCATCGGATCGAGGGCTTCGCTGGCTGTCGCCGGGAGAGACGATGCAGGTCGAGATCGTCTATGAGGCGGCGCAGCTGTAGGGACAACACTAGACAAGAGAATGACTGCTGACGGATAGTTGGTCCGCGCTTCAGGGGGCAAGCTTGGGCAAGAATCCCGATGAGGATCTGATCGCGGCGGTCATGGCCGATCCGCGCTACGCCGATCTGGTCAGGCGTCGGTCGCGCTTCGCATGGTGGTGTTCAGCGATCATGTTCGTTGCCTTCGCCGGCTATCTTCTACTGATTGCATTCAACAAATCGCTGCTCGGAACGCCAATCGCCAGTGGCGTGACCTCGCTTGGCATTCCGGTCGGCATCGGCTTGATCCTGCTGGCGATCGGGCTCACCGGTTTTTACGTCGCTCATGCCAACCGTCACCATGATCCGTTGATCGACCAGATCCTCAAGGACCATGGCGCATGAGGTGGTGGGCGGCCGGAGCTGGTGCGACCTTCCTGCTGATCTGTTCCTCGACAATGGCGTTCGGCGCGGCTCTCGAGGGAGAGGCGCAAGTTCAGCCGGTCAACTGGCCGGCGATTGGCATGTTCCTCGGCTTTATCGCGGTCACCTTGTGGATCACCAAGGTGGCAGCGGCGCGGACCCGCACAGCTTCCGATTTCTACACCGCCGGTGGCGGAATCAGCGGCTTCCAGAACGGGCTTGCCATGGCCGGCGACTATATGTCGGCCGCCTCCTTCCTCGGCATCTCGGCACAGATCTTCAATGACGGGTATGACGGGCTGATCTACTCGACCGGCTTCCTGGTCGGCTGGCCGATCCTGTTGTTCCTGATGGCCGAGCGGCTGCGCAACCTTGGCCGCTTCACCTTCGCCGATGTCGCATCCTACCGTTTCGCCCAGCCGCCGGTGCGCGCCTTCGCGGCGGTGAGCACGCTGCTTGTGGTGGCCTTCTACCTGATCGCGCAGATGGTCGGCGCAGGGCAGCTCATCAAGCTGCTGTTCGGCCTCCCCTACGCTGTCGCGGTGGTGATCGTTGGTGCGTTGATGATGCTCTACGTGCTGTTCGGAGGCATGCGCGCCACCACCTGGGTGCAGATCATCAAGGCGGTGCTCCTGCTCGGCGGAGCGAGCTTCATGGCCGTGATGGTGTTCGCGCACATGAACTTCTCGCCCGAGGCCCTGTTTGCGCGTGCGGTCGAGGTGAAGACGAACGCCGCCCTCGCAAGTGGAGCAAGCGCGACTGATGCCGCGCAGCAGGGCCGCTCGATCATGGCTCCGGGGAACTTCATCAAGGACCCGGTGTCGGCGATCTCCTTCGGCCTGGCGCTGATGCTCGGGACTGCCGGGCTGCCGCATATCCTGATGCGCTTCTTCACCGTGCCGGACGCCAAGGAGGCCCGGAAGTCCGTGCTGTGGGCGACCGGATGGATCGGCTACTTCTACATCCTGACGTTCATCATCGGCTTTGGCGCGATCGTGCTGGTCGGCACCCAGCCTGGCTATGTCGATCCCGACGGAGCGCTGCGCGGGGGCGGCAATATGGCCGCGATCCACCTTGCCCATGCGATTGGCGGCAGTGCCTTTCTCGGGTTCATCTCGGCAGTGGCGTTCGCAACGATTCTTGCCGTCGTCGCGGGATTGACGCTGTCGGCCGCATCCGCCGTTAGCCACGATCTGTATGCGACGGTGTTCAAGGCCGGTCAGGCAAGCTCTGCCCAGGAGCTGAAAGTCTCACGATTGACGACTCTCGCGCTCGGTGCTTTGGCGATCGCGCTGGGCCTGCTGTTCGAAAAGCAGAATGTCGCCTTTATGGTCAGCCTGGCCTTCGCGCTGGCGGCGTCCGGCAATTTCCCGGTGCTGATCCTGTCGCTTTACTGGCCGGGCATGACGACGCGCGGCGCGGTGGTGGGCGGCACGGTGGGGCTCGGGCTG
>CBFGZJ010000189.1:0-4189 GCA_965653215.1 uncultured Sphingomonas sp.
CGGCCGCATCGGATTGACCCTGAAGCCGACCGACAACTTCGAGAACTATACCATGGTCTATGGGGCGAAATCCCGGAACCATGGGACGGGCATCGTCAACACGCACCTCAACATCGACAAGATGGCTGACACCTCTGTTGCCGGATTTCCATTCTGTATCGAAGGTCCCTCGGTTCCCTTTGCCGCGTCTTGCGACGTGTACAGGGCAGCACTCGAGGACGCGGATGACCGAGGTCCGCGCAAGACCGCTCACGGCCTGAATTCCTTCCAGCGGACCAAGACCTGGGGGATCAGCAATACATCGACGCTGGAGCTCAACGATCAGCTCACGCTCCGCAACATCATCGGTTATCAACGCTTCAAGACGACATACAGCATCGACAGCGACGCAACGATTTTCCAATTCGATGACGGAGATACCAGAGACTATCCGGAACCCGGGGAAGTCACGTTGCCGGGTGACGGAACCCCGGTTATTTATGCGAATGCCTCGCCGACCCGGCTGCCGCGTGACCATCTGAAAGTCTTCACCGAGGAACTACAGCTTCAGGGCGACCTGCTCGACGGGCTTCTGACGTTCACGACCGGCGCGTTTTATTACGATCAGAAACCGGCCGGGACTCAGGGCGCAGGCGCCACGGGCTTTTGTCCCGCGGCCCTTACCGGAGACCCATTTGGAACTACAATATGTGGTCCGTACGACATCAGGTACGCGATCAGAAATAAGTCGAAAGCGTTGTACGCGCAGTCAACGCTCGATCTTGGGTTGGTCTCACCAGCATTGCAGGATCTGAAAGTCACTGGCGGTCTGCGCTACACCTGGGATGAGGTGAGCGGCACCGCCAATCTGTACCAGAGCTTCGGCTCCAACCTCTTCCTCTGCTTCGTCGACTTCTCGTTTCCGAGCGAAGCTGAGGATTGCCAATTCAAGACAAGCCTCAAGACCAAAGAGCCAACCTGGAATATTGGCGTTGATTACCGCTTCTCGCCGGCGCTGCTGGTCTATGGAAAAATCAGCCGCGGCTACAAGGCTGGCGGTATCAATGCCAATGCCGTCAGGCCCGACACTCAGACATTCCTGCCGGAATTCGTCACTTCCTATGAAGCGGGATTTAAGTCGGATTTGCGCTTGGGTGGCATGCCGCTTCGGCTCAACGCTGCCTATTATTATCTCAACTACAAGGGCATTCAGCGGGCCACCGGCGACTTCAATCCTGACACGGGAGCAGCGGGTGCGCGCATCATCAACGCGGATGCAACCGTTCAGGGGATCGAGTTGGAAGCGTCCTTACGGCCGTTCAGAGGGGTCGAGATCGGCGGTACCTTCAGCCATACTGATGCTGATTATAAAAAATACGATTTTGTCGCCACCGGGGAGGTTGATGAGGATTGCACCGGCACCTCAGTAGACCCTGAAGAGACAGTCGAACTGTCCTGCATCCCGTTCCAATATGTTTCGCCCTATATCTTCAGCGTTCATGTGTCGGCGGAGCATCCACTGGAAAACAACCTCGGCACGCTCGCCATGTTCGCGAATTATGCGTACCAGGCAGCGCAGCACACGGCCGGCACACGCCTCGGAAAATTCGAGCCGGGCGAACGGCTTGAAGCTTTCGGAACGTTGAACGCGTCACTTGACTGGAGGAATATCGCGGGCAGCGGCGTGGACTTCGGCTTCTACGCAACCAACCTCACGAACAAGCTCTATCGCGTGAGCAACAGCAACACCTACACTGGCCAGTTTTTCACAGCCACATTGTATGGCGAACCGCGGATGTATGGCGCACGACTGCGTTATAACTTCGGCGAATGATGGGTAATGCCTAACGGAAGGGCACAGGATCCGTGCAGCGAAATGCACCGCACGGATTAAGGAAAGGGGGAGGACAGGCATTCCTGTCCTCCCCCACCCCCCGCGAAGTCACATCAAATCTGATCGGGACTTTCCGCACCGCGGACGGAGACCCGGCAGAGGAGCGGCTAACCTCTAATAGTTGACCCGCGTGAACATCGATCCGTCGATCACCAGATTGGCACCTGTGGTGAAGCTTGACCGCGGGCTCGACAGGAAGAGCGCCGCCGCCGCAATCTCATCGGGCACACCCAACCGGCCGGTCGGGTTCAACGCCAGCATTCGCTCATAGAAATCCGGGTTGTCCGCACGTAACCGGCCCACGCTGCCGTCCTCTTCGTAGATGACGCCCGGACTGATCGAATTGAAACGCACCTTCTTCGCGGCGTACTGATAAGCAAAACCCTTCGTCAGATTGGCCAGAGCAGCCTTCATTGCGGAATAAGCGTCGGGACCGCCGACCTGCGTTGCGGCCATCGAAGAAAGCGTCAGAAAGGATGCGTCGCCATGTGCTGCGGCAGCATCCTCGAGATAGGGGATGACCGCGCTCGAAGCGTGAATGGCACCCAGAACATCGGTCTCGAACGCCAGCCGCCATTGGGCTTCGGTGTTGCCGTGCACGATACTGCTCGCGTTGGCGATAAACATGTCGATCCCGCCCAGGGCATGCGCCGCCTCATGGATGAATTCCTTCAGCGCTTCGCCGTCAGCAATATCGAATGCGGCCCCAAACGCCTTGATCTCATGCTTCCTCAGGGCCTCCACGCGAACCGCCACGCGATCACTGTCGCGAGCGCAGATCGCGACGTTGGCGCCCTCTGCAGCGAACATCTCAGCTATCGCCCGCCCGATGCCGCGAGTTCCACCAGTAACGACAACACCTTTGCCCTTGAGGCGCAAATCCATAATCTCTCCTCGGGTGAGACAGTCGATGGCGCTGCTCTGTCCGCATTATGTTGACAGAGGCCAACAATCCACTCAAGATCAAATAGAGTCGATTACCCGCTAGAGGGCGGCGCGATAGAAGAGCCCGGGCATGAAGGTGCAACATCTTCCGAACACCGCCACCGTCGCAGAAGCGACTGAGGCTGTTCGTGAGCACGGCCATGTGGTTATCGATGCCCTGGCCCCTGTCTCCGTGATGGACCAGGTGCTGGCGGATTTGCTGCCATTCATCGGGAACGCTCCGTCCAGCGAGGAGTGGGGTGGAGATTCAGCTCAACGTGTCGGCAATCTGATCGCCCATTCCCCGGTCGGGCGCGATCTGGTCATGAACCCGCTAGTGCTGGGCGTGGTGAAGAATATTCTTGATCACGCGTCGACGTTTCAGCTCTGCACGACAGAGATGATCTCTCTGAATCCCGGTGCGCCGGCGCAAATCATCCACACGGATGAGTTGCTTTACGATGACTTTGTTTTCCCGGATGATTGCACCGCCTGTTGCAACACCTTGTGGGCGGTCACCGAATTTACCGACGAAAATGGCGCCACTCGCATTGTCCCTGAAAGTCACGCTCGTCCACCCGCCGAATGCACGATGGATGACACGCTGCCCGTCGAGATGGACCGCGGATCCGTGCTGATCTTCTCTGGCAAGCTTTGGCACGCGGGTGGGGCCAATCGGTCGAACGGTGTCCGGCGCGCGCAGGCGATCAACTATTCCCTCGGCTGGCTGCGGCAAGGGGAGAACCAGTATCTCGCCTGCCCGCCGGAAATTGCGCGGACCTTGCCTGAAGAGCTATTGAAGCTGATGGGATATCAGGTGGGGCCTAAATATGGTTATGGCCATGTCGGCGCGCAGGCCGATCCACTGGAAGCACTCTTGATGGCGTAAGCCTCGTACCCGCAACACGCCGGTTCGCAAGACCGCAACGAATAAAGAGCAACCTGAAGTACTCAAAGGAAGTTAGTTATGAACGCTCATTCTTTCCTACGGCCCATCGCTGAGCCTCAGCTTCTTGAAAACGCGTTCACGGAGGATCAGCGCCAGCGGCTGTTCGACGTCATGCGCCAGAAGGGACCATGGCAAACCATCCTGACGCAGGAATTCAACTCGCCCGAGGAAGTGATCGCCACCACCTCCGGAGCGCTGCCCGAGGGCTTCGTGCCGACCTGGGACATGTTCCTGAGCCCCGTCTTCCGGGCAACACTGGGCCGTGGCTACGCCGCCCTTTACCCGGAAATTGAGGATTGCTTCTACCACTCCAAGTTCCTCGATCTGGTCCGCGGCTACTGGAACGCCCAATATGCCGCGCCGAACCTGATGCTCTGCAATATTCAGGGGCCGTCCTCCACCGGCGGTGCGCCACACGTCGATGGCGCGGATTTCCGCGGAAT
>CBFGZJ010000190.1:0-4112 GCA_965653215.1 uncultured Sphingomonas sp.
GAAACTTTTCCTCAACTTCTGAAGCTTTGGCGGGATTGTCGCGAGACAATAGGGGTTACGCTGCCCCTCTCCGGCCCAATAGTCCCGGTGATAATCTTCAGCCGGATACCAGGTGGAGGCCTCTTCGATGGTCGTCACGACCTGTCCGCCATGCTCGGCATTGGCGCGTTCGATCGCGGCGCGGGCCTCCTGCTCCTGAGCGAGGTTCTGCGGGAAAATCGCCGACCGATACTGTGTCCCCACATCGTTGCCCTGCCGGTTGAGCTGGGTGGGATCGTGCGTCGCGAAGAAAATATCGAGCAGATCACCGTAGGAAATCACTTCCGGGTCGAATTCGATCCTGATGGCTTCCGCGTGACCGGTGGCACCGCCGCACACCTCCCGGTAAGTTGGGTTGGCCGTGTGACCGCCGATGTAGCCGCTGGTCACCGCCTTGACCCCGATGAGGTGGAGAAACACCGCTTCGGTGCACCAGAAGCATCCGCCCGCCAGGATTGCGACGTCTTGAGCCATGACCATCTCCTCTGTCACAGCAGAAGATAGGGATCAGAGCCGGACGCGGAAAGGCGTGAAGTCGGTCGAGCGGTCGTAAACGTCGATGCCCTCACGCCGCTTGAGAAAGCCGACCACCGCATAAGTGACCGGAGTCAGTAGTGCCTCCCAACTCACCTTGAGGATGAATTGGCTGAGCATCACCATCAGCAGCTGCTCTACCGGCCAATCTGGCGCACCATAGAAAGCAAGCGGATAGAAGAGCAGGCTGTCGATGCCCTGCCCGACGATCGTGCTGCCGATCGTGCGCGTCCACAGGTGGCGGCCGCGGGTCAGGATCTTGAGCCGCGCGAGAACCAGCGAATTCGCGAACTCCCCCGCCCAGAACGCGATGATCGAGGCGAATACGATCCGCCAGACCTGCCCGAAGATGGATTCATACGCTGCTTGGCCAGTCCACCCGGCGTCCGGAGGCAGGGCGACCACGACCCAGCTCATCAACGCGAGGAACAGCATGGCGACGGTTCCGGCCCAGATACAGCGGCGCGCCCGGCTGTAGCCATACACCTCGGTCAGCACATCACCGATCACGTAGGACAGGGGAAAGAAGAGAATGCCCGCGCCGAACGGCCACGGTCCGATCAGCGGCAGGTCGATCACGGCGCGTTTCCCCGCGCCAACCACGTTCGACAACAGCAAGATGGTGACGAATGCCGCCATCACGAAGTCGAAATATCGCATCGGTCGGCGGGCAACTTCCGTTGCGTCGACGGCAACCGGCGCAGCTGTGTCCAAATCGGCCTCCGGATCCCCCGCGCTCATGATCACTGCCTAGCCTGAGCACTCGCTCCCCGCCAAGAGCGGAACCTCACTGGTCGTTCGGTGTTGCCGCTGGCACCTGTGCAATCAAAGGACGATCAGCAATGCCTGCGAAGTCCAAGGCCCAGCAGATGGCCGCCGGAGCGGCTCTTTCGGCCAAGCGCGGCGACACTCCCAAAAGCAAGCTCAGGGGCGCGTCCAAGCAGATGGCCCAATCCATGTCGGAAAAGGAGCTGAAGAAAATGGCGTCCACGAAGCGCAAGGGGAAGCCGCAGCATAAATCCGGCTAGCTGACCTGATGCGGCTTACGCCTTGTAGGTTGCTTTGAGAGCGGCCAGTTCAAGCCGTTTGCCCATCCATTCCGCCAGTTCCTCAAACTTGAGCGGTTTGTCGAACACGATCCCGGCGCGTCGGTCCGAGTACCACCGGATGCTGCCCTTGATCGGCCGCAGGCTTTCCACCACGACAATGACGTTGCGGCCGATGCAATATTCGTCGATCGGCTCGACCTTCATCCCGCCCAGCGAAATATCGTGCACGTCGACCGTGTAATAAAGCTGGCCGATCCGGAGGCTTGCCTTGCAGGTCACTTCGAGACGGGGCGGGCGCGGGCGAAACCGATGACGCGGTTTACGGCCCGCCAGCAACTCGCCGAGATCGATGTTGTTGTCGAATTTTATTCCGACCGTCCCATCACGGGTCCAGATGACGCTTGCAGGGATGCGATGGGTCGAAAATTCGACCTCGACGGCATCACCGATCTGACAGGGATGGCCAGCTTCAGCCATCAGCCCGCCGGCCGACATGTTGCGGACCCGGATGAGTTGTTCGCCATCCTTGGCGATCAACTTCGCGACCCGCAGGATCGGCATGATGCGATCATCCTGGCGGCGCTCCGTCGGCCGCGGCACATCGACCGACAGCGAGAACGTCGTCGATTCGAATGCAGCGTCCTCTCCCTGAGGGATGCGCGATGCCCGGCGCCGGATCAGACTGCTGATCATCCCCACAATTTGTCTCCGTTTGATACCAACTCGGCGGCTTAGACCAGTGACGGTTAAGAAGCCGTTTCTTCAAATTGACCTAGGAAGCGAAAGGTGCGCTAAGGGACAGGACGATGGAGAGCGTAATGGCGCGGCCCAGGCTGCTGCTGATCGATGACGAACCCAATCTGGCGAGCTTCATCGCCAGCGCAGCAAGCGAGTGCGGCTTCGATCCGTTCGTCACCACCGAGGACGTCGATTTCCGGCTGCAGTTCCTCGCTCAGCGCCCGGCGATGGTGGCGCTTGATCTCGGCATGCCGGGAGCCGACGGGGTGGAGCAGCTCCGCTTCCTTGCGACGAACGAGTTCAAGGGCCCGGTGCTGATTGTCAGCGGCTTCGACCGGCGCGTGCTCGAGTCCGCTTACCGGCTGGGCGAAACGTTGGGCCTGACCATGGTCGGTCCAATCGAGAAGCCGATCCGTCTTGAGATTCTCGAAGAGTTGCTGTCGCAAGTGAAGGGGGATCTGACGGCATGATCCCCGCTGCCGAGCTCGGCTTGCTCGACGGCTTCGAACGTGCCCTGCTCAACCGGCGGCTGCACATGGTCTATCAGCCGAAGGTTGCCCTGGGTGATGGCCGATTGATCCGGGTCGAGGCTCTCGTGCGCTGGGATGACCCGCTGCTCGGGACCGTGCCGCCATCGCGGTTTGTGCCCTTGGCCGAACGGTTCGGCTTGATCGATCAGCTAACCGAATGGGGCCTCACGACCACGCTCAAGCAGTGGACCAGATGGCAGGAAACTGGAGTCGACACCTGCCTTGCATTCAACATTTCCGCACTCTCGCTGCAGCACCTCGATTTCCCCGACCTCGTTGCCCGCATGTGCCGGGCCCACGAAGTCCCAACCGAAAAGCTGGTGCTGGAGCTGACCGAAAGCGCGACTCAGCCGCTGGTCAAGCTGATGGACACGCTGACGCGCATCCGAATCAAGGGAATTGGCCTTGCCATCGACGATTTCGGAACCGGCTATTCGTCGCTCATGCAGCTGCGGCAATTGCCCTTCACCGAGGTGAAGATCGACCGCTTTTTCGTCGCTGACGCGGTGCAGTCGGCGGACTCGCGGCTGATCGTCCAGACCATCAGCAATCTCGCCCACGGGCTGGGAATGACCGCGACGGCGGAGGGCGTGGAAACGCCCGAGCAGTTACGACTGCTTCGCGCGCTCGGTTGCGACGTGGCCCAAGGATATCTGATCGCCCATCCGCTTGAACCGGATGAGCTTGGACCTTGGTCGGAGAAGTTCCGCCGCGAATGGCCGACACTCATCGGCAATTAAGCAGCGAATGATCCGCTTGCGTACCAATGCTTTTGCGCCGATGTTCGCCGCGAAGGCGCAAGAACATTGGTCGATACTTCCAGCTTCCCGATCTTCGGCCAGTTTCGTCTCGGTTTCCTGCTGCATGACGTCGCCCGGCTGCGGCGCAAGGTGGTCGACAAGGCACTGAAGCCCAAGGGCATCACCCGATCGCAATGGTGGCTGCTTGCCAAGCTGTCGAGCAGCGACGGGAATGGCATGGTTCAGACCGAACTTGCCGACGTGCTCGATATCGGCAAGGTCGCGCTTGGCGGCTTGCTCGACCGGCTGGAATCCAATGGCTACATCCGCCGCGTCGCCGACCCGACCGACCGGCGCGCGAAGCGGGTCGAGATCACCCCGGCCGGCCGCGAGATCTTCGAATCTATTCGGACCCTCGCAAGCCAGCTCAACCAGGACATGGCGCAAGGCGTCACGCGCGAAGAAATCGCCCTCGTGGAGGA
>CBFGZJ010000191.1:0-4084 GCA_965653215.1 uncultured Sphingomonas sp.
ATCCTTGACACCGACGACCAGCTGCGGCTGCTCAAGCAATTGATCCAGGCCAGCAACCTTGACGAGAAGCGGTGGCCGGCGCGCCAGCTTGCCGGGCTGATCGACCGATGGAAGAACCGCGGCTGGAACCCCCAGCAGATCGACGCCGGGGAAAGCGAAGCCTTTGCAAACGGTCGCGGAGCCGAACTGTACCGCGCCTATCAGGAGCGCTTGCGGACTCTGAACGCGTGCGATTTCGGTGACCTTTTGCTCCACATGCTGACCATCTTTCGGTCCGCGCCCGACGTGCTGGAGCAATATCGCGAGCGCTATCGATACATCCTGGTCGACGAATATCAGGACACCAACGCCGCCCAATATGATTGGCTTCGGTTGCTTGCCGAGCCACGACGCAACCTCTGCTGCGTCGGCGACGACGACCAGTCGATCTACAGCTGGCGGGGTGCCGAGGTCGCCAACATTCTGCGCTTCGAGAAGGACTTTCCTGGAGCCGCAGTGATCCGGCTGGAGCAGAATTACCGGTCAACTCCGCACATCCTCGCTGCGGCCACGGGGCTGATCGCCAATAACAGCGGACGTCTCGGCAAGACGCTGTGGACCGAGTCCGAGAGCGGCGACAAGGTGCGAGTGATCGGCGTTTGGGACGGTCCGGAAGAGGCGCGCCGCGTTGGCGAGGAGATCGAGACTCTCCAACGCCGTGGAACACCGCTGTCCGCGACCGCGATCCTGGTCCGTGCCCAGTTCCAGACGCGCGAGTTCGAGGAGCGGTTCATCGCCATCGGTCTCGCCTATCAGATTGTTGGCGGCTTCCGCTTCTATGAGCGTGCCGAAATCCGCGACGCCCTCGCCTACCTACGCCTGGTCCAGTCGCCGGCGGACGATCTGGCGTTCGAGCGCATCGTCAATGTTCCCAAGCGCGGCTTGGGCGACAAGGCTGTTGCGACCATTCACCGCTTCGCCCGGGCCACGCAGCAACCCCTGCTGCTCGCAGCGGCGCAGATGCTCGACAGCGACGAATTGACCCCCCAGGCGCGGCGATCGCTCGGCCGCTTCGTTGGGGACTTTGCCCGATGGCGCAAGATGGCGGTGGAGCTTCCTCACCCGGAGCTCGCGCGGGTTTTGCTCGATGAGAGCGGCTATACTGGAATGCTCCAGCCGGAACGCAGCGCCGAGGCTGCCGGGCGGCTCGAGAACCTCGCGGAACTGGCCCGAGCAATGGAGGAATATGAGTCGCTCGGCGGCTTCCTCGAGCACGTCAGCCTAGTGATGGACAACGACGCGGCCCGCACCGACGACAAGGTCACGATCATGACCATCCATGCCGCCAAGGGGCTGGAGTTCGATCATGTCTATCTTGCCGGATGGGAGGAAGGCGTCTTCCCGTCCCAGCGCAGCCTCGACGAGGGTGGTCTTGCCAGCCTCGAAGAGGAACGCCGCCTCGCCTACGTCGCGATCACCCGCGCTCGCCGGACAGCGACAATCTTCCATGCCGCCAATCGCCGGGTGTACGGTCAATGGACGAGCAGCATCCCGTCGCGGTTCGTTGCCGAACTGCCCAAGTCCAATATTGCAGAAGAGACGACGATGAGCGGAGGCGAGAGCCTGTGGCGCGCACAGTGGAGCGAACGCGCCGATCCCTTCGCCCACCTTGGTCCCGCTCAGTCGATGCGCGCCAGCACGCGTGGGCCCGGTTGGCAGCGCGCCGCCCGCGGATCGTTCAATCCAGAACCATCGCGCATCATCGAAGCCCGCGCTTCGGCAGTCAGCCTCGGCAACAAAGGCCGCGACGATCTGTCACTCGGCCAGCGCGTGTTCCATGCCAAGTTCGGCTACGGCACCATCGCCGCGATCGAAGGCAACAAGCTGGAAATCGATTTTGAACACAGCGGCCGCAAACGGGTCCTCGACAGCTTCATCAGCATTTGACGGCTCGGGTCACTGGGTCCGGAAGGCCACGCGCGAAAAGGCAGGGTTGGAATCCCATCCGTAGATATCGGGTGCGAACGTGATTTCGCCGTTGGTCGGCTGCGCGGTCAGATAAGTGATGTAGATCGGAACACCCTGCGGCAGCGGCACGAACTGCTCCGGCTCAGGCGACGGAGCGACCGGCTCCTTGCCCAGCAGCCAATGCGCAAGCCTGCGCGCATCCTCAACCCGCACGCAGCCATTGCTCAGCGTTCGCAGGTTCTTCGAGAACAGATCCTTGCTCGGCGTGTCGTGCAGGTAGATCCCCTCGCCGTTGGGGAAGGAGAATTTCAGGTCCCCCATGGAATTGGTCGGCCCCGGCAGCTGCCGCACGCGGATATTCAGCCGCCCCGCGGCGACTTCCTTCCAGTCGATGCTATCGGAAGGGATGACCGTTGCCGCATCGGTCCAGTCGGACATCACCTGATAGCCACCACGACGCAGATAGATGAGCCCACTGTTGAGGACGTGGGGAGCGATCGTCTTGCGCACCAGATGCTCCGGCACGTTCCAGTAGGGATTGAACGTGGTGTAATGGATAATGCTGGCGATGAGCGGCGTGGGGAGCTCGTCCATGCCGACGATGACCTTCATGGAGTCGATCGGTTGACCATTCTCGTACATCCACAGCCGCTGAGTTGCGACATCGACCATGATGAAGCGCCCAGTCGCGGGAAGCGAGCGCGCCCGTTCCATATTGGCAATCAGGCGCGGATCGGGCGTTTGCCCGCTTTGCGCCTGCGCCCAGGCAGCCTCGCGCAACTGCGAGTAGATCCGGTTGATCGAGGATACGTCGCGCACATGCTGCTCGATCGACCGCGCAGTTGCAGCCGCTCGCAAGATGAGATCGAGTTGCGCACCCTGCGGCTGAAGTGAAGGATAGGCGTAGATCATCCGCGGCGTCGGCTTGCGCAGCGCCTGAACATAAAGCACCCAGGCAGCCGACAGCATCTGGTCGGCAGTCGCAATCGCGGGTGGAGCGCCCGTCTGGGCTGCACGAAGGGCCTGCTCAACCTGATCCGCATAGAACGCACCGTGCTGAAGCCCATCCAGCGGCGCCCGCCGCAACAGGTCGATCAGCTGTCGAGCCGCCGGTCGCGGCTGGCCACCTTGGAACCAGATCGACAGACGATAGCGGTTGTACACCGCGCCGACCGCGGCGAGCGGAAGGCTGGGCGGAGGGCCAGTCAGGATTGGCATCGGCGCCGGTGTCGTCGGTGCAATCGGGAGATCCTGCGCGGGCTGCGGCCCAGTCGGCAGGCTCGCCTTCTCGGCAACTGCAGGAAGCGGCGCCAATGGATCCAGTTCAACCGTGCTGTTCGCAGCCGTGGCAGTGCCGGCCAGCAGCGCGGCCACCGCGGCGCAAACTCCGAACTGCCGACTCACTGATCTCACAGTCTCTCCAATCATCCAGCAGTAACGCGGCCCACTCAGCCGCGGGTCCGCGGCAATCTTCAAATTACGCAGCTGTGCTTTTCAAAGCACGGCATATCGCTAGCCTCAGCCTGCTGAATCTTCGCTTAAGCGCGCAGGTGTGGGCCAGAAGCGACAATTCTATAAGGGCACCGTTCAAGCCTGTGTTTCCAATCGGAATTTATTCCGATGGAGGGCGGTTCCAACCGGAGGTCGCGTCGGGGTTCACCCGTAGGTGAATTGCTAAAGAGGTTGTTCAGCCTGATCAGGAAGCCGCTCATGTGCGGCTTGGGCCCCAGGCGAGCGCCAGATCAGCTCAAAGAAATGACCAATCCATGGCCGTAAGTCGAGATAGGCGAAGCGAGTCAGCGTTCCCCAGGCGCGACCACCTTCGCCTTGGACAGCGAGCGGGTAGCCATCCCTCTCAAGCCGATGAAGCTCCTCATCAAACATCTGCTCGGCGCCGCTGACCTGCGCCGCGACATGATGGAGGAAAGTGTGCGCATCGGGCGCCCGATCGCGGTAAATGCCAATCGCGCCGTCGACTGGCTCGATCAGTTCAACTTGCGTTCGACCGAGGTTCGCCAGCGCCACGCGGATCCTCGCTTGATCCTCACGGGCTCCGACAAGGACCTCCAAGTTCGCATCGTACACCGCGAACTCACGAATTCGCCCGTCCGCTTTGAAGCGGTCCATCGCCTCGTCG
>CBFGZJ010000192.1:0-4073 GCA_965653215.1 uncultured Sphingomonas sp.
GCGGCGGCCTTGATCTCGATGATGCCGTCGTAAATCTCCGGTACTTCCTGCGCGAACAGCTTCTTCATGAAGTCGGGGTGCGCCCGCGACAGGAAGATCTGCGGCCCGCGAGTTTCGCGCGTGACGCGCAGGATCAGCGAGCGGACGCGATCGCCGACGCGGACCATCTCGCGCGGGATTTGCTGATCGCGGCGGATCACGCCTTCGGCGCGGCCGAGATCGACCACCACGTGGCCGAATTCGACGCGCTTGACGACACCGGTGATGACCTCGCCGGCGCGGTCCTTGAACTCCTCGAACTGCCGCTCCCGCTCGGCATCGCGAACCTTCTGGAAGATGACCTGCTTCGCGGCCTGGGCTGCGATCCGGCCGAACTCGATCGGAGGCAGGGGATCGACAATGAAGTCGCCGAGCGCCGCATCTTTGCTCAGCTTCTGCGCGCCCTTGAGGTCGACCTGCTTGAAATGATCGTCGACTTCCTCGACCACTTCGAGCACGCGCCACAGGCGAAGGTCGCCGGTCTGAGGATCGAGCTTGGCGCGGATGTCATTCTCGGCGCCATAGCGCGCGCGAGCCGCCCGCTGGATCGCATCCTCCATCGCCTCGATCACAATCGTGCGATCGATCAGCTTCTCGCGCGCGACGCTGTCGGCGATCGCCAGCAGTTCGGCTTTGTTGGCGGACGCAACGGTTGGAGCTGCTGTGGCCATTAATCTTCCTCTACTTCCTGAAATTTCGATGATCCCGTCTCCCGGACGGGCTCAGCCTCAATTTGGTCGGCGCCTTCGGTGCTGATCGGCGCGGTTGCGTTGATGAGTTTGTCGGTCAGCAGCAGCTTGGCCGAGGCAATCGCGCTGAACGGAACCTCGCGCCGACCCGCGGGCGTTGCGATTCGCACCGTCTGGCCATCGATCCCCTCGACCTGGCCGGAGATTTGCTTGGCTCCGTCCACCGCCTCCGCAAGCTTAAGCCGCGCTTCGTGGCCGGCCCAATCGGCATAGTCCTGCGGCCGGGTCAGCGGCCGGTCGATTCCCGGGGAGCTGACCTCGAGCCGATAGGCCTCGTCGATCGGGTCCTTCTCATCGAGGAACTCCGACAACCGGCGGGAGATGATCTCGCAATCTTCGAGCGACAATTGCCGCGTATCCGGCCGTTCGGCCATGATCTGCAAGGTCGGATCGCTACGCCCGCCGGTCATCGCCACGCGCACCAGATCATAACCGAGGCGTTTGACCTCAGGCTCGATCAGTTCAGTCAGTGCAGCAGTGTCAGCGTTCATTCGATCCCTGGAACTCGAACCCTCTCGTGCCGCCCCGGAACTTCCCCGGACCAGCCTCACCATCCAGCGATGTCGAGGAGTGACGGCGATATAGTCCTGAGCGCCGAACCGCGCAAGCAAAGTCTCAGCCGCGCAGCGCGCGCTCCTCGGTCCGGATTCGGATTGCCATAGCGGCGGCATTGAGGAGAGTGAAAATCAGTGCCACCTGCGTGAGCCCAAACACGAGCGGAAGAACCGCAATCTCGCCAGCCACCACCAGATAATTGGGATGGCGCACGAACCGGTACGGACCCCGCCGTACGAGCGGCTCTCCCGGAACAATGATGATCCGGGTCGTCCAGCGCTCCCCCAGGCTCCGGATCACCCAGACGCGGCCAAGCTGCAGCAGGAGGAAGAGGGCAAGCGGGGCGAGATTGATTGGCCGGCCCGGTGCAAACCACCACAGCGCCGCCAGCCAGGCCGCATGGACCGCAACGATCAGCGGGTAGTGAGCCGCGCCGACCTCATGTCCTCCGGAGGCGAGCAGGCGCTGAGTGTGCACTTGCGACAGATGAAGCTCAGCCAGTCGTTGCAGGGTGACAAAGCCGAGGATCGCGACCGCCTGCCAGATCATGGCTTACTCAGCAGCATCGACGAGCAGGTGAAGCCCGGACCGAATGCGGTCATCAGCGTCCGGTTCGGCAGGCCGCGGTCGATCAGTGCCTTGAGCACGAACAGCACGGTCGGAGCGCTCATGTTCCCATGGTCGCGCAGCACCTGCCGCTCAAGATCGAGTGCCCCTTCCGGAAGCGACATTGCCTGTTCGATCGCGGTGATCACCTTGGCCCCGCCGGGATGGCAGCAGAGCCGGTCGATAGAGGTGTAGGGCAGGTTCATTTGCGCGAGCATCGCGTCAACCGCCGAGGCAAGGTTTGCGTCGATGAACGGCGGGATCGCGCGATCGAATACGACGGCGAAGCCCGGATCCTCAATTCGCCACCCCATGATGTCGAGCGTGTCCGGCCACCATTGCTCGGCCGCGGCTTCAATCGTTGCCACTCCTCCTGTGCCGGAGCGGACCACGGCGGCCGCGGCACCGTCGCCGAACAGCGCGGTCGCGACAATCGCTGCCGGGTCATCGCTGTCGAGGCGGATCGAGATCGAACAGGTCTCGATAGTGACGAACAGCCAATTGCTTCCGGGCTCCGCCGCCGCCAGCCGAGCCGCGGTTGCTAGGCCGGTCACTCCGCCGGCGCAGCCGAGGCCGAACGAGGGGAGCCGCCGGACATCCGACCGCATCCCCAGACGCGCGCCGATGCGTGCTTCGAGGCTTGGGGCGGCGATCCCGGTCGTCGAAACGCTGACGATTCCGTCGATGTCGGAAGGACTCAGCCCGGCCTCGCGGATGGCATCTTGCGCGACTTCCAGGAACAAGGCTTCACTGGCCTCTAGATACAAGGCGTTCCGCGCGCCCCAGCCATGATCACCAGAATACCACTCCAGCGGGGCAACCAATTGCCGGCGTTCGATCCCGGCATTGTCGAACACCCCCGACAGTCGATCGAACATTTCCTTGCGTCCAGCGTAGAGGTCGCGAGCGGTCGCTTTCGCCTGTTCCTGCGATATCTCGTAAGGTGGAGTAGCCGTGGTCAACGACAGGAGAGCGACAGGATGCACAAGCGAAACCTTCAACGGGGCTGGCTACGAACGCAAGCCGCGGCGGCATTGCTCCTTCTTCTATCCTGCTCGGCATCCGATGCGTCCGGGCAGGGCGGCACACAGCCGACGCCGGAAAAGCCGTTCACGGCAACAGCGGTTGCGGATTTTAGCACCCCCTGGGCGATGAGCTTCCTTCCGGGCAGCGGGCTTCCGCTCACCAACCTGGCGCTTGTGACCGAGCGGGAGGGACGGCTGTGGCTGGTTGATGTGGCAAACGGCAAGCGGATCGCGGTCAGCGGGGTGCCCAAGGTGCTGGTCGCGGGGCAGGGTGGTCTCGGCGATGTCGTCCCCCACCCAGAGTTCGTGGCCAACCGCCGGATTTATCTGACGTTCGCCGAAGCCGGTGGGAACGGCACCAGCGGCGCGGCGATGGGCTATGGCCAGTTGGAGATCAAGGGCGACACGGCCCGCCTGACGGGCTTTCAGGTGATCTGGCGGCAACGTCCCAAGGTGAGCGGCAACGGGCATTTCTCCCATCGAATCGCCTTTGCGAAGGACGGTTCGCTGTTCCTCTCGTCAGGAGACCGGCAGAAGGGAGACCCGGCACAGGATAAGACGGCCGACCTCGGCAAGATCATTCACCTCACGGCCGAGGGAGTTCCTGTCACCGCTGGGCGATCCCACTATTCGATCGGCCATCGCAACGTGCTCGGACTGGCGTTCGCCCCGGACGGGCGTTTGTGGGCGACGGAAATGGGGCCGCAAGGCGGAGACGAACTGAACCTTGTTGAGCAGGGCAAGAATTATGGCTGGCCCGCCGTTTCCAACGGCAGTCAATATGGCGGCTTCCCGATTCCCGACCATGACACAAAGCCGGAGTTCGAAGCTCCCAAGCTCTGGTGGACGCCGTCAATCTCGCCTGCCGGAATGATCGTCTATTCAGGAGGCCTATTTCCGGAGTGGCGGGGTGATGTGCTGTTCGGCACTCTTTCGGGTCAGGCGCTGGTCCGCGCTGACATCGACGGAAGCACCGCGAAAAAGGCCGATCACTGGCCGATGAAGGCGCGCATCCGCGAAGTCGAGCAGGGACCGCGCGGCGAAATCTACCTCCTGGAGGATGGCGGCTCCACCGAGATCGCCCTCACCGGCCGCGAAG
>CBFGZJ010000193.1:0-4071 GCA_965653215.1 uncultured Sphingomonas sp.
AAACTCCGGAATGATCATCGGGAGAAGCGCGAAGACGGCCGAACCGATGAACCCGATCAGAAGGCGCCCGCGCTCACCTTCATTCCCTTCGCGCGTGGCCTGCCGCACCAGGTCAGCCTGGACCAGCGCCGAGCGAGCAAATGGAAGTGCGGCCTCGCCCGCAGCAGTCAGCGAGACGCCCCTCGCCTCGCGGACGAACAGCGGCGCCCCAAGTTCCTCCTCAAGCTTGCGGATGGCGACCGTCAGCGGCGGCTGCGACACGTTCAACCGCTCGGCAGCGCGATGAAAATTCAAAGTCTCGGCGATGGTGGTGAAATAGCGAAGTTGGCGAAGTTCCATGATAGCTTTCGAGTATCACTCGGCGATGAATCAATATTAGCCTTGGAAGGATGCGCCGCCTAGCCACTCTGGCGAAGACAATCTCACCCGGAGGACTCCAGTGGATCCGTTCTTAATCATCGATCGAGAGGATGCGGTGATCACCGTCACCCTCAACCGTCCTCAGGAGAGGAACGCGATCTCGGAGGCGGACCATATTCGGGAGATCGAAGAACTGTGTGATCAGGTGACCGCCGATGCTTCAATCCGCGCGGTCGTGCTGACCGGTGCCGGAAGCGCATTCTGTGCTGGCGGGAACGTCAAGAACATGCGCGAAAAGAGCGGGATGTTTGCCGGCTCTGCTTATGAACTGCGCAACAAATATCGCCGCGGCATCCAGCTCATCCCTCTTGCGCTTTATGAGCTGGAAGTTCCGGTCGTCGCCGCCATCAATGGGCCGGCGATTGGAGCCGGACTTGATCTCGCCTGCATGTGCGACATCCGCATAAGCTCGAACACTGCGAAGTTCGCCGAGAGCTTCGTGAAGCTGGGAATTGTCCCCGGCGATGGGGGTGCATGGCTGCTTCCCCGCATCATTGGCATGGCGAAGGCGAGCCTGATGACACTGACCGGCGACATGATCGATGCGCAGACCGCGCTCGAATACGACCTGGTGACCGAAGTAGTCGCGCCGGACCAGCTTCTGCCGCGAGCACAGGAGATCGCTCGGCGAATCGCCGCGAACCCGAGCCCCGCGGTCCGGCTGGCCAAGAGGCTGCTGCGCGAAGGTCAGGATATGAAGCTCGCGCCATTGCTCGAGCTTTCGGCGGCCTACCAGGCCCTCGCTCATCACACGCAAGATCATGAAGAGGCCGTCGCTGCTTTCCTCGAAAAGCGCAGCCCGCAGCTGAAGGACTGCTGATGGACCAGAATGAATCAGGCGCGGTCGTGACTCCAACCGGCCCGCTGACCGGGCTGAAGGTGCTTGATCTGTCACGCGTGCTTGCCGGACCGTGGTGCACCCAGATTCTCGGCGACCTTGGCGCGGAGATCTTCAAGATCGAGCAGCCCGGGCAAGGGGACGATACGCGCCGGTGGGGACCGCCGTTCCTTCCGGACGGCTCCCGCGACTCCGCCTATTATCTCTGTGCCAACCGCAACAAGCATTCGCTCGCGATCAATCTTGCCGACCCTCGCGGGGCCGAGTTGATCCGCAAGTTGGCCGCCGACTGCGACATCCTTGTGGAGAATTTCCGGGTCGGCGGGTTGAAGAAATATGGTCTCGATTATGAATCGCTACGCGCCGCCAACCCGAAGCTGATCTACTGTTCGATCACCGGCTTCGGCCAGCACGGGCCGTACAAGGATCGGGGGGGTTATGACTTCCTGATCCAGGGCATGAGCGGCCTGATGAGCGTGACCGGGCGGCCGGACGGAGAAGCCGGAGAAGGCCCGCTCAAGGTCGGCATTCCGATCAGCGACCTGTCGACAGGCCTTTACGCCACGATTTCGATCCTCGCTGCGCTCCACCACCGCGACGTTACCGGAGAGGGACAGTATCTCGACGTGGCTCTGCTCGACAGCCAGGTGTCGCTGCTTTCGATGCAGGCCTCGAACTGGTTGAACGGGGAAATGCGGCCGCGCAGGCTCGGCAACGAGCACCCGACGACTGTGCCCTACCAGGACTTTCATTGCTCCGATGGTGAGATCCTGGTGGCCCTCGGCAATGATCGGCAGTTTCGCGCCTTTTGCACGCTGCTGGGCCGCCCGGAGCTGGCCGACGATCCGCGGTTCATCGACAATGGGGCACGAAGTCCTAATCGCAAGGCGCTTCAGGACGAGCTTCGGCCATTGATTGCGACATGGTCGTCGGCTGATCTGCTGGCCGCGATGGATGCGGCTGGGCTGCCCGCGGGCCGAGTCAACGAAATCCCCGAGATTCTGGCTGATCCGCAGATCGAAGCGCGGGAGCTGGTGCAAACCCTGACCCGCTCTGACGGCACCGAAGTTCGCGTCTTGGGTTTCCCGGCGAAATTCTCGGCAACGCCGCCGAACTACCGTGCGGCGCCGCCCCGCTCCGGCGAGAACACGCTCGCGGTTCTGGCGCGAGAGGTTGGTCTGTCGCAGTCAGAGCTTGACGAGCTGGCGACGGCTGGAGTTATCGCGACCAAATTATAAGCAGCGGCGAACGCGGCCAGCAGTAGGAGTGGAATGTGGCACAGAAAGTTGGCTTCATTGGACTGGGTGCGTTGGGCTTGCCGCTAGCGAAGAACCTTCAACGCAAGGGCTTCGATGTTAATGGGTATGATCTCGATTCCGCACGCGCGGATCAGATCGTCGAGCTTGGCGCGCGCAAGGCCTCCTCAATCGCCGAAGCGTCCCGCGGCGCGGAGATCGTCGTCACCTGCCTGCCCGCAACACCGCACGTCGAAGCCGTCGTGCTTGGCGCCGATGGAGTTCTGGCGAACATCGATCAGGGGTCGCTCCTCCTCGACATGTCGACCATCGATGCCAATGGGACGGACCGCGTGGCCAAGGCCTGTGCCGACAAGGGAGTTCCCTTCGTTGACAGCCCGGTCGGTCGGCTCGTCCTTCATGCCGAGCGCGGCGAGTCGCTGTTCATGGTGGGTGCCGATGACGAAAGCTACGCTCGCGTCGAACCCCTGCTTCAAGCCATGGGCACGGCCATCTTCCGCTGCGGCGCGGCCGGCATGGGCAGCCGCATGAAGCTGATCAACAACTTCCTCCTTTTGACTGTCGCTGAAGTGTGTGCCGAAGCTGTCGCTCTCGGAACCAAGCTGGGATTGGACATCGAAACGATCCTCGAGGTCACGGGTGCCACCACCGCTCAGAACGGGCAGCTGCACACGCTGATGGTGAACAAAGTCCTCAAGGGCGACGTTCAGCCGGGTTTCACGATCGATCTCGCCTTCAAGGATTTGACGCTCGCGATGACCGCTGCTGTGGAGCAACGTATTGGCCTTCCCGTCGGCGCTGCCGCGCACGCGGTCTATGGCGGCGCACGGGCAAGCGATTATGCAGGCAAGGATTATTCCGCCCTGCTACAGTTGGCTTGCGAGCGGGCGGGCGTGCGAGCCCCGCGGCTGCAAAGCTAGCGCGCGTTCGGACCTAACAGTCCTACGCGGCTCACACCTGCGCGGCGCGCAAGATGGCGTCGGTCCCGCCATCGATGAAGATGATCTGGGCGGGTAGATAATGGGACCTGGCTGCGAGATTCCCGCTCCTGCCAGAACTCCCTCCAATCCATCAGGAACGAGGCGATGCGCATCCTCGACGATGCTCGTCCGCCCCCCTCGGTCGCCGTCGGCGCCCAGACGCTCGGCCGTCGCCCTGCCAATTCCGGAACGGGCCCCGGTCACCAGAATCGTTCGGCTCATGCCCCGCTCCTCTCACCCGGCATCGGCCTACTGAATGCTCGACCCATGGTGGCGTCGTTGGACCCGCCGCTTCAGCGGGACTATAGAACACTGGCACGCAACACGACAGAAGCCTGATCTCTACGCAACTCGGCGCATATTCACTTTGGAAGCGGCTTGACGCCCTGTGTAGACCGGCAGAAATTACGCAAACCGTTGCGGAGGATTCGCACCGTGCGCATCATCGACGTCGACAGCCATTTCAACGAGCCGAGTGATTGGTTCGTGAAGGCAAATCCCGCGCTTGCCGCCAAGCTACCGAAAATGACCGCAGCGGAGCAGCTGGTCGATATCCTGGTTGGAGATCTATTTTCCT
>CBFGZJ010000194.1:0-4033 GCA_965653215.1 uncultured Sphingomonas sp.
TTAACCTTTTAAACCATTTCAGTTTATAGTCAAACTTCGGCCCCGGGTAAGGATTACCGTTAGGAAGGTAGAGGCAGCCGATAATGATACCATTTACAGATGCTTCAATGTAGCGGCTGTGGGAGTCATCCGGGTCGCCCGGCAGGCCCATTCGCCGCAGGACTGGTGTTGCGCCCTTCGCCAGGATGGCGACTCCGTTGAACCCTTTCTGGCCATGCCACACCGCGCCATATCCCGTCGCCTCAATGTCACCGATGGGTAGAGCCTCGTCGGCGCATTTTAGCTCCTGCAGGCAGGCGATGTCCGGTTGTTCCCGGCTCAGCCATTCGATGAGGCGCGGCAGCCGGGCGCGAATGCCGTTGATGTTGAACGTCGCGAGCTTCATTGGATGCACCTAGTCATTGCGAGCGAAGCGAAGCAATCCAGAACTGGATTGCCATGTCGCCTCGGGCTCCTCGCAATGACGAGATCAGACGCTGAAGGAAGAGCCGCACCCGCAGCCGCTGGCGGCGTTCGGATTGGTGACGCGGAACGCTGCTCCGCCGAGATCCTCGACATAGTCCACCGCCGATCCCTGCACGAGGTCGAGGCTCATCGGATCGACGACCAGCTTCACGCCGTCGGTTTCGACAACGGCGTCTTCGGACTCGATCTGATCGGCAAGGGCAAAGCGGTAAGTGAAACCGGCGCAGCCGCCTCCATCAACGGCGAGACGCAGCATCGCCGGCCGCGATTGTTTGGCGGCGATAGTCGCGACGCGCTTGGCCGCCGCATTGGTCAGAAAGATCGAAAGTTCGCTCACAGGCGAGAGATAGGAGTGAGGCGTGCCTCAGGCAAGCTCAGCGCGGGGAGCCGCGGTTGGGTCCACCCAGCGCCACCGTATCCATCGCGGTCCCATGATTGCCGCCGCGGCGCTGAATCGCGACCAGATAGTCGGTGGATTTCATGAATGGGATCGGGTTGACGGCGCGGCCGTCGATGCGAACTTCGTAATGGAGGTGGCTGCCGGTCGAACGCCCGGTGGAGCCCATCCGTCCGATGACCTGGCCCCGAGTAATCCGCTGACCGGCCCTTACTCCGATCGACGACAGGTGGCCGTAGCGGGTCTCAATCCCACGGCCATGATCGATCTTGATCAGATTGCCGTAGCCGCCGCGATTGTAACCGGACTCGCTGACGATTCCGTCGGCAGTCGCATAGATCGGAGTCCCGACCGGACCGGAAAGGTCAATGCCCGCATGCATTGCAGCGCCGCCTTTGAACGGGTCGGAACGAACGCCGTAGCCCGAGGTAAACGCGGCAGTCTTGACCGGCTTGTCGGACGGGACTGCGATCGCGCTGTCCTGGAGCTGGTCGAGCTTCTTCCAGCTGGTGAAGAGCGCCTTGAAGGTCGGATCAGAGGTGTTTGCGGCTTCGAAAGGGCCGCCAACCGCGAGCCGTTGCGGGCTCAGGCCAAGCTTCTGGAGCAGTGCGGCGGTTTTCTTGTAACGCTGTTCCAATTCGCGAGCGGCGGCTCCGGTTTGCTCAACCTGCGCATCCTCGGCGCGAGCGAGCGGGCCAGCAATCTCAATCGGCAGCGTGGTGAGTGCGGTGGTTTCCGGAAGCTTCGACGGATCGATGTCCTCGCCGGCAAGCATCGCGGCGAGGATTTGCTGCCGCTGTTCGATCTGCCGGGCGCGGAGCTCGGTGGCGGCGGCGAGAGCGGCGATATCCGCGTGGCGCGACGATAGGGCGGGAGCGCTGACGACTTCAGGAGTGGAGGCCAGGCGCCCGGCCGCATAAGCCGACCAGCCAATGAGCGCGAGCATGATCAGGAATAGCAGGCCCTGCACGGGGATCGACAGGCGGATACGACGAAGCTGAGCGCCGTCATGCACGAACAGGTCGCGGTTTCTGAGGAAACTCGTACCCGCAGTAATTGCTTGCGCCATCAGCCTAAATGCTCCCAATTAATTCCACGCGCGCTAACCTGCGCTAAACACAAAATTAAATTTCAGGAGCTCCCCAGCCCCGGTTGCAACAACATGGAATTGCCCGTCCATGCCGTCGAAAGCAAAACTGCCCCACAAATCCTAAAAAGTTCAAGTTTTTGTTCCTTCTAGCGGGATAAGTTGCGGCAGCCTCACGACGAACCGAGTTTTAACCACGCCCCGACGCAAGATATTCCACCCCACGCCGAACGGAATTGCTTCCAGCATTTTCTGCTTGCCATCAGTCCGATCGCCTCTATGAGCGGCGCCGGGCCACGCCGTCCCAACGCGGCGCGTGCTCTCTGTAAGGAGAGTTGAATTGACGAATCCACTTCCGCAGGTCCGGCCTGCGCGACCCTTTTTCTCCTCCGGTCCGTGCGCCAAGCCGCCCGGTTGGGAGGCCTCCAAGCTCTCAAGCCAGTCACTTGGCCGCTCGCATCGCGCGAAAATCGGCAAGTCGCGGCTCGGCTATTGCATCGATCTCATGCGGGAGCTGCTTGAGCTGCCCGAAACACACCGCATCGGCATCGTTCCGGGGTCGGATACGGGCGCGTTCGAGATGGCGATGTGGACCATGCTGGGCGCGCGTCCGGTCACCACGCTCGCGTGGGAAAGCTTTGGCGAGGGCTGGGTGACAGATGTCGCCAAGCAGCTGAAACTCGATCCAACTATCCTGCGCGCCGACTATGGCCAGCTGCCCGACTTGCAGCAGGTCGATTGGACCAATGACGTGCTGTTCACCTGGAATGGCACCACCTCAGGCGTGCGCGTGCCGAATGGCGACTGGATTCCCGATGGTCGCCAGGGACTGAGCTTCGCCGACGCGACCAGCGCGGTGTTTGCCTATCACCTGCCTTGGGAAAAAATCGATGTGGCGACCTTCTCCTGGCAGAAGGTGCTGGGCGGGGAGGGCGCTCACGGCGTCCTGATCCTCGGCCCGCGCGCAGTCGAGCGGCTGGAGACCTATACGCCGCAATGGCCACTGCCCAAGGTCTTCCGGCTGATGTCCAAGGGCAAGCTGGCTGAAGGAATCTTCAAGGGCGAGACGATCAACACGCCGTCGATGCTGGCGGTCGAGGATGCGATCTGGGCGCTCGAATGGGCCAAGTCGATCGGCGGCGCGAAGGGTCTTCAGCAGCGGTCCGACGCCAACGCCGCCGCACTCGATCGGATCGTTCAGGAGCGCGACTGGCTCGGCCATCTCGCATCCGATCCGGCCAGCCGTTCGACCACCTCAGTCTGCCTCACGGTCGAGGGCGCGGATGCGGACATGATCAAGGCCTTGGCCGGACTGCTCGAGAAGGAGCAGGCCGCCTATGATGTGGCCGGCTATCGCGACGCTCCGCCGGGACTTCGAATCTGGTGCGGCGCCACCGTCGACACGGCGGACATTGAAGCGCTCGGACCTTGGCTCGACTGGGCTTACGCACAGGTTAGGAACGGCACTTAAGCGTCATCCCCGCGCAAGCGGGGACCCAGCGTTTTCTTCTTTTCTCTTGCGCGGAGCGGGACTGGGTTCCCGCTTTCGCGGGAATGACGAAAGTATCAAAAATGACCAAACCCAAAGTCCTGATCTCCGACAAAATGGATCCGGTCGCCGCAGCGATTTTTCGCGAACGTGGAGTCGAGGTCGATGAGATCACCGGCAAGACCCCCGAAGAGCTGAAAGCGATCATCGGCAATTATGACGGCCTCGCCATCCGCTCATCGACCAAGGTCACCAAAGACATCCTCGAGCATGCCAGCCGGCTGAAGGTGGTTGGCCGCGCCGGAATCGGCGTCGACAATGTGGATATTCCGGCTGCATCGGCGAAGGGCGTGGTCGTCATGAACACGCCGTTCGGCAATTCGATCACGACCGCGGAACATGCGATTGCGCTGATGTTCGCGCTGGCCCGGCAGCTGCCGGAGGCCGATGCATCGACCCAGGCGGGCAAGTGGGAAAAGAACCGCTTCATGGGCGTCGAGGTGACCGGCAAGACGCTTGGCCTGATCGGTGCCGGGAACATCGGGTCGATCGTCGCCAGCCGTGCTCTTGGCCTCAAGATGAAGGTTGTTGCTTA
>CBFGZJ010000195.1:0-3984 GCA_965653215.1 uncultured Sphingomonas sp.
GTGCGCATCGTGCAGCGCGTCGGCCGCCGCGGCCTGTCATCGGCGGTGGTCGAGGGGATATTGGCGACCGCCGCGCCGGTGATCGCGGAACGTTCGTGATCCTGTCATCGGCAATGCCGTCGCGGCTCTTGTCGGCCTTCCCAGTCGGAGTTCCGGTCCGCCGCTTATCCCTGGACTTGGCAATCGAGCGGGTGGCCGAAAGATCGGCTCAGGAAATGAAGACTCTGGCCGACGTTTCCTGATCGTCTAGCGCTTGTTGCAGTCGATCGCGGATGGCGCGGAGCTGATCGACCGAAACGTTGGTGCCCGGCTGATGATGGCCTGCCTCTTCGACAGGGTTGATGGCGGGTTCCGAGTTGCGGTCCGAGAGCAACTTCTGAACGCCGCGGATCGTGTAGCCTTCACGGGTCAGTAGCTGATTGATGCGCCGTGCAAGCTCAGCATCGGCGGGACGATAATAGCGGCGGTTGCCCGCCCGTTGCAGCGGTCGCAACTGCGGGAACTTGGTTTCCCAATAACGCAGAATGTGCTGAGCGACGCCCAACTCGGCTGAGAGTTCGCCAATGGTTCGAAAGGCGCCCGGATCCTTCTCGCTGGACGCCATCGAAAATTATCCGGAGATTCGCTCACGCATCAACTGGCTCGCTCGAAAGGTCATCACCCGGCGCGGAGCGATCGGCACTTCGACACCCGTCTTCGGATTGCGACCGATGCGTTCGCCCTTGTCGCGCAGGATAAAGCTTCCAAACCCGGAAATCTTCACATTCTGGCCATTGGCCAGGGCGCTGCACATATGATGGAGCACCCGCTCGACCAGATTTGCGGATTCCGACCGCGACAGACCAAGCGTCCGGTGAACAACGTCGGCCAGGTCGGCGCGGGTCAGCGTGCCTGGGTCGTCCTGTGGTTCCATCGCTCTGGCCGCACGCGCGACGCCCGCATCCGCCATATTTCTCTCCACCCCGATCTGGCCGCAGAATGACGCCCGCAGATTTATTGTATATCCGAAACGAACGCTACCGCCAATTTTTGTTACATTGCTGAAAAGTCGTTGCCAATCAATATCGCAGAACCGCGGCGCCCCAGGTGAAGCCGCCGCCCATCGCCTCAAGCACAACGATATCGCCACGCTTGATCCGCCCGTCGCGAACGGCAACGTCGAGCGCCAGCGGGACGGAGGCGGCGGATGTATTGGCGTGTTGATCCACCGTCATCACGACCCGGTCGGGGGGCAGCCCAAGCTTCTTGGCCGTCGCTTCCAGAATCCGGGCATTCGCCTGATGCGGTACGACCCAATCCACATCCGATGGTTCAAGCTCGGCCTTGCCAAGCACCTCGCGCAGAACATCGGCCAGATTGATGACGGCGTGCCGGAACACTTCGCGGCCCTTCATGCGCAGCTTGCCGACCGTCCCAGTCGTCGACGGGCCACCATCGACGTACAGCAGCTGATTGTGGCGGCCATCGGCGTGAAGCGCAGTCGCCAGGATCCCGCGATCGCCTTCTTCCGCCTTCAACACGATCGCGCCGGCGCCATCACCGAACAGGACGCAGGTGGTCCGGTCTTCCCAGTCGAGAATTCGGCTGAAGGTTTCCGCACCGATCACGAGAGCGACCTCGGCTCCGCCCGTGCGGAGCATCGAGTCCGCGACCGTTACGGCGTACAAAAAGCCGCTGCACACCGCCTGAACGTCGAACGCCACGCAGTCATCGATTCCGAGCGCCGCCTGCACCTTCGTCGCCGACGAGGGGAAGGTCTGGTCCGGCGTGGCCGTCGCGACGATGATGAGATTGACGTCGGTGGCGGACAGACCAGCATCGGCCAGCGCGCGCTGGGCCGCGTCAGTGGCGAGCGTGGCTGTGGTCTCCCCTTCGCCAGCGATGTGGCGCGAGCGGATGCCGGTGCGCTCGACGATCCACTCGTCACTGGTCTCGACCTGCTGCGCCAGTTCGGCATTATGCACGCGGCGCTTGGGAAGGGCCGATCCGACCCCCGACAGGACGGAACGCCGAGTCACTGCGCGGCGACCTCCGCAAAGGCGTGGGCACGGAAGTTGTCGAGGTCTTCGCCAATCCTGCGTGTGATGTCGTTGCGCACCATTCGCGCTGCAACCTGCACGGCATTGGCGACGCCCTTGGAATTTGCGCCGCCGTGGCTTTTCACGACCAGGCCATTGAGCCCGAGAAACACCGCGCCATTATGGTTGTTGGGATCGAGATGAACCTTCAGCATGTGGAGTGCCGGCCGGGAAAGCGCGAAGCCCGCCTTTGACCGGATGGAGCTGGTGAACGCCTTGCGCAGCAGGTCGGTAACGAACCGGGCAGTGCCCTCGGCGGTCTTCAGCGCGACATTGCCCGAAAAACCGTCGGTGACGATTACGTCGACATGTCCACGCGACAATTGATCGCCTTCAATGAAGCCAGCAAACTGCATCGGCAGGTAACGCGCTTCGCGCAGGAGCGCCGCGGCCTCCTTGAGCTCGTCGGTACCCTTCAACTCCTCGGTGCCGATGTTCAGAAGTTTGACGCGCGGCCGCTTCAGTTCAAGCACGGATCGCGCATAGGCCGAGCCCATGACGGCGAACTGGACGAGGTTCTGAACGTCACACTCGGTGTTGGCACCAAGGTCGAGCATGACGCAATCCTGCTCGCCCATTGTCGGCAGGAGAGCAGCCAGCGCGGGACGGTCGATCCCCGGCATGGTGCGCAGCGCAAGCTTCGACATCGCCATCAGCGCGCCGGTGTTGCCAGCCGACAGGGCTGCTCCGGCAGCGCCCGATTTCACGGCGTTGATGGTCATGCCCATCGAGGTCGTGGCCGCGCGGCGGATCGCCTGGCTCGGCTTTTCGCTCGCGTCAATCACATCGGGAGAATGGATGATCTCGACGGCGGTCCGGAGATCACGGTGACGGTCGACCTCGGCGCGAACAAGCTGCTCGTCGCCGAAGACGATGAACTGGAGCGAGCGGTCCTGGCGTCGAGCGCGTGCAAGTCCGGCGACCATGGTCGTCGGACCGACGTCGCCGCCCATGGCATCAATCGCGATTCGCGGTGAAGCGTCCACTTGGCTGCTCACCCCGCCGGCGCGGACGGTCAGGCTTCGGCCGAGACGATCTCGCGGCCGTTATAATGGCCGCAGCCGGTGCACAGGTTGTGCGGCAGCTTCAGTTCTCCACAATTGGAGCACTCCTGGAAGCTCGGAACCGCGAGCGCATGATGGCTGCGCCGCATGTTGCGCCGAGAAGGCGAGGTTTTTCTCTTCGGAACGGCCATTTCGGCAACCTTGCTTGTGAAATCAAAAAAATTGGCGACGATCACTCGCCTATGCTCAACGGGCAAGACCCGCGGCGGCGGCCGGATCGTCGCGAACGGGTCGCCCTATAGCGCAAAACCGCCGGGAAGCAAGCGCCTAGCTTGCGAGCGCCCGATCACTCACGAAGGGGTTTGTCGCGCGCTCATGACCAAAGGTCGACATCGGCCCATGCCCGGGGACGAAGGCCGTGTTGTCGCCCATCGGCCATAGCCGCTGCGTAATGGAATCGATCAACTGCGCATGATTGCCGCGCGGGAAGTCGGTCCGGCCGATCGAGCCCTGAAACAGCACGTCGCCGACGATCGCCAGGTTCGATGCGGGGTGATGGAACACCACATGGCCGGGCGTGTGGCCGGGGCAGTGGCGGACGTCCAAAACCAGGTTCCCGACACTCACCTGATCGCCATCCTCAAGCCAGCGATCAGGTTCGAACTGCTGTCCTCCTCCAGCTTGGCGATCCAGAACCGGTCTTCTTCCTGCGGACCTTCGATCGGCACCCCGAGGTCGGCTGCGAACACGCCGGACATGCCGCAATGATCGATATGACCATGGGTCAGCAGGATCTTTTCAATGGTGACTCCGGTTTGACTGACCGCCGTCCGCAACTTGTCGAGGTCCCCGCCGGGATCGACGAAAGCGCCGCGCATCGTCTCGGTGCACCAGAGCAGCGT